>RFIO01000193.1 GCA_003695205.1 Deltaproteobacteria bacterium | reverse complement strand
GGTGGTGACTGACTCTGTACCGCTTGACCGGCGGAAGCGGCCTTACGTAGACTGAGAGGAGTTGTTTTCTTGCGAAGGAAATGGTTCTTCTTGGAACGTCATGCCGTCCAGCCTGATCCCGAGCGTCCCGGCCTGCAGGAGACTGCGGCCGGGACGCTCGCGTGGTACCGCCTGACCCGGGCCGATATCGATCGGCTGGTGCGCTCGCTCAACAGCGCCTTCGAGGTGGTAGGCGCCCGGCTGCACAAGGGGCGCTACCGCCTCGACCGCATCCAGGATCCCGCCGAACTGGCCCTGGAGTTTCCACCCCGGGTTCATTCGCCGAAAAAATTCCTCTTTCCCAACTGGGAGAAGCTGTTCCGTTTCCGCCTGGGCGGCAAGGTGAAGCTCGAGGCCGAAAAGGCCGCCATGCCGCGGGTCATTTTCGGCATGCACCCGTGCGACCTGCACGCGGTCCGCATCCTCGATGACTGCCTGTTCGAGGGGGAGGCCGACAGCGCCTACCGCGCCAAGCGCCAGGCGACCATCCTGGTGGGGGTCGAGTGCGAGCCGGACGAATACTGTTTCTGCACCAGCCTTGGGACCGACCGCATCGATGGCGGTTTCGACCTTTTCCTGCACAAGGTCGAGGGGGGCTACCTGGCCAGGGTCGGCACCCTGCGCGGCCAGCAGCTGCTGCGCCGCCACCTGCCCGACGTGGAGCCGGTCGCCGACCCGCGACTGCCGGTTCGCGAACTCGACTGCCGGCGCACCATCCGCTTCCCGGCCGAATCGCTGGCGCCGGTGCTCGGCGAGGTCTACAACCACCCGGTCTGGAAGGAGATCGGTGACCGCTGCCTCGGCTGCGGCAGCTGCAATCTTCTCTGTCCGACCTGCTACTGCTTCAACGTCCAGGATCGCCTCGACCTCAACCTCAAGGGGGGGGAGCGGGTGCGGACCTGGGACTCCTGCCAGTTTGACCAGTTCACCAGGGTGTCGGGCGGCGGCGATTTCCGTCCTGACCAGACCGACCGGCAGCGGCACCGGTTTTTCCGCAAGTACAAGTACCTGTGGGAGAAGCACCAGCGCATCGCCTGCGTCGGCTGCGGCCGCTGCAGCCGTGAATGCCTGGCCGGCATCGACAATACCGAGGTGCTCAACAGCCTGTTCACCGAGCAGGCAGCGGCCGAGATGCAGCCGGTGCCCGGCGGCGAGTACCAGCCGCAGATGGCCGAGCTGGTCCATGTCGAGGAGTTCACCAGCAGGGAGAAGCTGTTCCGGCTGCGATTGAGCGAACCGGTCCGTTTCCGACCCGGCGCTTTTCTGCAGGTGTCGGTCTTCGGCATCGGCGAGGCGCCACTGACCATCGCCTCGGCACCCGGGGAGGAGACCTGCGAGGTCGAACTGGTGGTGCGTGCCAAGGGGAGCCTGACCAACGCCCTGCACCGGCTCACACCCGGCGCGGCCATCGGCGTGCGCGGTCCCTTCGGCAATGGATTTCCGGTCGAACAGTTCGAGGGACGGGACGTGCTGCTGGTGGCGGGCGGCATCGGCCTGGTCACCCTGCGTTCACTGCTTCTGACCATCCTCTCTCGTCGGGAACGTTTCGGACGTGTCATCCTGCTGTACGGTTCCCGGTCGGTCGACGCCTTCCTGTTCCGCGATGACCTCAAGGCCTGGCATCGCAGCGAGGAGCTCGACTGCCGCTTCGCCGTGCAGGAGTTCGCCGGCCGCTGGGGCGTGACCGGCGGTGACATCACCCACCTGTTCCGCGAGCTCGAAATCGTACCGGGCCGGGCCGTGGCGGCGGTCTCCGGACCGGCGGTGATGTACCGCAACGTCAATCCGCTGCTGTTTGGTCTCGGATTCGAGCCGGACGACGTCTATCTGAACCTGGAGCGCCACATGAAGTGCGGCCTGGGCAAGTGCGGCCGCTGCCAGATCAACGAAATCACCGTCTGCCAGTGCGGGCCGATCTTTTCCTACAGCCAGGTGCGCCACCTGCGCGAGGCGATCGAACGATGAAACCGCGGGTCGGTTTTTTCGATTTTGCCAGCTGCGAAGGCTGCCAGCTTACCGTTCTCAACCTGGAGAACGAACTGCTCGACCTGGTGGAGCTGATGGATATCATCGAGTTTCGGGAAATCAGTTCCGAAACCGGCGGCGAGCTCGACATCGCCTTTGTCGAAGGGAGTATCTGCCGTCCCGAGGATGTCCGCCGTCTGCGTGCCATCCGCCGGCGCAGCCGGCTGCTCATCGCCTTGGGAGCCTGCGCCGATACTGCCGGCATCAATGCCCTGGTCAGTGACCGTCCGGAGGCTGAACTGGTGCGTGAGGTCTACGGCGACGATCCCGAGCTGATGCCGGCCGCCGGCCATCCCCGGCCGCTTTCGGCCTTTGTCCAGGTCGACGGTCGGGTGCCGGGTTGTCCCATCGACGGCCAGGAATTCCTCGCTATTCTTCAGGCTTTGCTGATCGGCCGGCAGCCGGAACTGCCGGGATTCGCGGTCTGTGCCGAATGCAAGCTGGCCGAGCTGCCCTGTACCTTCGAGCGCGGTATTGTCTGCCTCGGTCCCATCACCCGGGCCGGCTGCAGTGCCCACTGTGTGGCCGAGGGGGACCGCTGCCGTGGTTGCCGGGGTATGGTCGACGAGCCCCGATCGGGGCCCTACTACCGGATTCTCGAGGAGCATGGCCTCGATCTTGATGCGATTCGTGAACAGCTGCGCACCTTCAACCTGGCCGGTGAGGTGAAAAAGTGAAGATCGCCGTCAATCATCTGGCCCGCATCGAGGGACACGCCAACCTGGTGATCGACAGCGCGCGCGGCCAGGTGCGTGAGCTGCGCCTGGAAATCGTCGAGGCGCCGCGCTTTTTCGAGCCGATGCTCAAGGGCTGCCACTACTCCGAGGTAGCGCCGATCGCCGCGCGCATCTGCGGCATCTGTTCCAATTCCCATACCCTGGTTTCCCTTGAGGCGAGCGAGCGCGCCCTGGGGATCGAGGTGAGCGAACAGACGCGTCAGCTGCGGCGCCTGCTCGCCTTCGGTGAAATCCTCCAGAGCCACCTGGTGCAGCTCTACTTCATGGCCCTGCCCGACTACTACGGCGTGGCGAGCATCCTGCCGCTGGTACACAGCGAGCGCGCCCTGGTCCATCACGCCCTGGAACTGAAGCGGCTGGCCAACGACATCCTGAGAGTGATCGGCGGCCGGCCGGTACACCCGGTCACTCCCGTGGTCGGTGGCTTCACCCGCCTGCCGGACGCCGCCGAGCTGATGGATCTTCGCCGACGCCTGGTGCTGGTGCTGCCCGACCTGGAGGCGACGGTCGAGATCTTTGCCGGCCTTGACTATCCTGATTTCGAGCGCGAGGTGACGGCCCTGTCGCTGCTTGGGGACGGGGATTACCCGGTCTTCGGCGATACCCTGGTGACCAGCGGCGGCCGCGGCGCTGCTGTCGCCGATTTTCGCGACCTGGTCGAGGAGTACCAGGTCCCCTGGTCGACCGCCAAATTCGCCCGCATGGACGGGCGCGACTACATGGTTGGGCCGCTGGCGCGGCTGCGCAACAACCATGACCGGCTGTCCGCCATGGCGCGCCAGGTGGCCGAGGCCCTTGATGTCGGTCCGGCTACCGCCAACCCCTATCGTATCCTTCCGGCCCGCCTGGTCGAGGTGGTGCACGGCGTCGAGCGGTCAATCCACCTGATCGACGATCTGCTGCTGGCGGGGCTGCAGGAAGAGGAACTGCCGGCGCCGGACCGCTTCGGAGCTGCCGTGGCGGTGATCGAGGCTCCCCGGGGCCTGCTGTTCCATGCCTACGACTACGGTGATGACGGTCGCATTCGCGCTGCCGACTGCATTATTCCCACCGCCCAGAACCTCGCCAGCATCGAGGCCGACCTGCGCCTCCGGGTGCCGCAGGTGCTCGACCTGGGGCGCGAGGATCTCACCCGCCAGTGCGAACAGCTGATCCGGGCCTATGATCCCTGTATCAGTTGTTCGACCCACCTGCTGCGAGTCGATTTTGACTGACCTGCTGATCGTCGGGGTTGGCAACCTGCTGATGGGGGATGACGGCGCCGGCTTGAGAGTGATCGAACGGCTGCGAGGCGAGATTCTGCCCGAAGGTGTCAGGCTCGAAGATGCCGGCCTGTGTGGTCTCGGTCTGCTTGATATCTGGCGGGGGCATCGAAAGGTCTGGCTGATCGACGCCGTGAATGTCGCGGGTGGCTGTCCGGGAGAGGTGCGCTGGCTGCCGGCCCAGGCCGTGCCCCGGGTAGAGCGCTTCGATGCCCACGGCGGGCTGGAGGCGGTGTTGACACTGGCGGCCGAGCTGGGAGAACTTCCGGAAGAGCTGGAGCTTCTGGCCATTGTGCCGGAACAGGTAGCCCCGGGGCAAAGGCTGTCTGCCGCCTGCGCGCGTGCGGTCGAGGCTGCGGTCGGGATGGTCCTGGAGCGGCTGGCCTAGCAGCTAAAACGGGCCCCGGCTATTCCTGAAAGATTCTGCCGCAACAGGTGATGCTCCATCAGCTTCGGCCGGGCTAGCCTTCCTGCTCATCAAGTTCGACGGCAAAGGTGGCACCACCGCCGGGGGTGTCCTCGACCCAGGCGCGACCGCGGTAGAGGCGGGCGATCTTGGCGATGATCGCCAGGCCGATGCCGGTGCCGCTGCCGCCCGGCTTGTCGCCACGCGTGAAGGGCTCGAAAACCCGTTTCTTTTCCCGGTCGCTCAGGCCGCGGCCGTTGTCGCGCACCCGCAGGCAGATGCGGCTGCCGATCCGTTCGCCCCAGACCATGATCCTGCCGCCGGCGCTGCCGCAGCCATGAATCAGGGCGTTGCGCAGCAGGTTGCTCAGAACCTGCCGCAGAGGGGTTTCCGGCAGCACGGTTTCCGGCAGGGGGCCGTGTTCAATGGCCGCCTCTTTTGGGGCGATCAGTTCGCTCAGTTCCAGTTCGATTTCCTGTACCAGGCTGGCGAGCTTCAGCGGTTTGCTGCTGTTCGGCAGACGGCCGACCTCGGCCAGGCCGAGCAGGTCCTCCATCATCTGCAGCAGTTTGAGTCCCTGGGATTCGATTTCTCCGACCAGGTCGCGGATCTGGGGGTCGAGCCGATCGCCGAACTGTTCGCGCAGCAGCTCGGCGTAGCCGATGATCGGGGTCAGCGGCGTGCGCAGGTCGTGAGACACGGTGTGGGCGAAGGCTGCCAGATCGGCATTGGCCTGGCGCAGGGCCTCTTCGGTCTGTTTGCGTTCGGTGATGTCGCGACAGACCGCCAGTTTCTGCAGGCTGCCGTCGCCGGTCTGCAGGCGCGTGTGCAGGATTTCGTGGATCTCGCCGAGCTTGGGGACAAAGCGCTCCTCACGCACGATCTCACCGCGCGCCACCCGCGCCAGCGGGCAATTGGGACAGGGTTGCTCCAGGTCGTGAAACGCGCGGTAGCAGACCTGGTCTGCCAGATCTCCCAGACGGTCGATCATCGCCCGGTTCATGTAGACCACCCTGTAGGCGTCGTCGACGATGTAGGCCATGTCGGTCATGGCCTCGAGCAACGCGCTCAGGCGACTGCGTTCCTGTTCCAGTTCGACGGTGCGTTCAGCCACGGCCTGTTCCAGGCGCTTGCCGCGGTTGCGCAGGCGCTGCTCGAGGCGTACCTGGCGGGTCAGGTCGATGAAGGATTCGATGCCGCCGACGATCTTGCCGTCGTGGCGCAGAAAATCGACGTTCTTGCTGATGGTGAGTGGTTTGCCGTCGCGGGTCTTGATGGTGCAGACGGCGTTGCGGATCGGTTTCGGGGTGTCGGGGTCGTAGAGCCCGCACTTGCGACCGCACTCGATTCCTTCGAGGATGGAACAGTGTTGGCCAAGGACCTCTTCGGCTGAAAATCCGGTGAGCTTTTCGGCGGCCCTGTTCCAGTAGACGATGCGCTGCTTCAGGTCGACCAGAAACAGGGCACTCGGCATGGTGTCGAGGGTCGTCTGCAGGGAGAGCAGGTCGATCAGGTTTTGGGCAGGCGCTTTGGCGGCCATAATCTTGTCCTGTCCGAGGGCTCTTCCGGTTACACCAGGTGGCGCGGCGCGCGGCCGAGAACGGCGACCTGGACTTCGGCGGCACCCGCCTGCTTGAGAATCCTGGCGGCCTCCGCCACCGTCGCGCCGGTGGTCAGGACGTCGTCGACCAGCAGTACCCTGTAGCCGCAACACTCTTTCCGGGCGGTGAAGGCACCGCGAAGATTGACCCGTCGCTGTTCGGCCCTGAGGCCCGGCTGCGGGCCGGTGGGGCGGGTGCGCGTCAGCAGTCTGGCATCAATGTTTGAATGCAGGATCCGTGCCAGTTTGCGGGCTATCAGGGCGGACTGGTTGAAGCTGCGTTCGCGCAGGCGCCCGGGGTGCAGGGGGACGGGAGCGACGAGGTCGCACCGCCGGGCCGCCTCCGACAGGCGACCGGCAAGCAGCTGGGCCAGCGCACTGTCGGCCTGGGGCAGGCGCCGGAACTTGAGGCCGTGCACCAGGTCGCGCAACAGCCCCCGATAGGGGCCGATGGCGCTGACACCGTCATAAGGCGGGGGATTTTCACCACATGCCTGGCAGATGTGCCCCGTTTCCAGCGGGGCCGGGTAGGGGAGGGCGCACCGGGGGCAGCGGGCCGCGGGCAGAGGTTCCAGCTGCCGCAGGCACCCGGCGCAGAAAGGCGCCTGGTCGTCAAGGTATCGGTCGCACCCCGGGCAGAGCGGCGGCAACAGCCGGTCAATCGCTCGTGACAGCAGGGTTGCCGGTAAGGTGTTCAGCAACGGTTTCCCCCTCCGAAATGCCGTGCCGGTCGAGGTCGGTTCTTCAGGTTTCGATCAGCGAGCGGCCGGTCATTGCTTCCGGTTTGTCCAGCCCCAGCATCCTGAGCATTGTCGGGGCGATATCGGCCAGTATGCCCGGTCTCAGGCGCGCCTGGCGGAATCGGTCACTGACCAGCAGCAGGGCGACCGGATCACTGGTGTGGGCGGTGTGAGGCTGCCCCTGCTCGTCGGTCATCTTCTCGCAGTTGCCGTGGTCGGCGGTGATCAACAGTTCGCCGCCTGCACCCAGCACCGCCTCGACTACCCGGCCGAGGCAGGCGTCGACGGTTTCCATCGCACGGATGGCGGCGTCGAGAACGCCGGTGTGTCCGACCATGTCCGGGTTGGCGAAGTTCAGGATGATGACATCGTGGCTGCCGCTTTCGATTTCATCGACGACCGCCTCGGTCACTTCCCAGGCGCTCATTTCCGGTTTCTGGTCGTAGGTCGCCACGTCCTTCGGAGACGGGATGAGAACCCTCTTTTCGTTTTCGAAGGCAACCTCGACTCCGCCGTTGAAGAAGAAAGTGACGTGGGCGTACTTTTCCGTTTCGGCGATACGCAGCTGGCGTTTGCCCGCCCGGGCCAGAACCTCGCCGAGGATATCCTTCAGGCTCTCGGGCGGGAAGGCGATGGGCAGGTCGAAGGTCTCGTCGTACTCGGTCATGCAGACCCAGGCGGACAGCTTCGGCACGGCGCCGCGGTCGAATCCGTCGAAATCGGCCTGGTTGAAGGCCCGGGTCAGTTCGCGCGCGCGGTCGGCGCGGAAGTTGTAGAAAATGACCGCGTCCCCGTCGGTGACGGTGGCGGCCGGCTGAATGACACGGGGCTCCACGAACTCGTCGGTCTGGCCGGCGGCGTAGGCCGACTCGATCGCCTCGGCACTTGAGGCGACCGGTGCCCCCTCGCCCCGGGTCAGGGCCTGCCAGGCCTTCTCGACCCGGTCCCAGCGATTGTCCCGGTCCATGGCGTAGAAGCGCCCCATGACGGTAGCGACGCGTCCGGCGCCGATTTGCTCCAGCTCAAGCTCCAGTTCTTTCAGGTATCCGGCTCCACTTTGCGGCGGTGTGTCGCGTCCGTCCATGAAGGCGTGGATACAGATGTCTTTCACCCCCCGGTCACGGGCCAGGCGCACCAGGGCGTAGAGGTGGCTGTTGTGCGAGTGGACGCCGCCGTCGGAAAGCAGGCCGAAAAGGTGCAACTTGCCGCCGCTGCCGCGCACACTGTCGATAGCCTGGCACAGCACCGGGTTGCGCGAGAGCTCGCCGTCGGCGATGGCCCTGGAAATGCGGGTCAGGTCCTGGTAGACGATACGGCCGGCGCCGATATTGAGGTGGCCGACCTCACTGTTGCCCATCTGGCCGGCCGGCAGGCCGACATCCTCGCCCGAGGCGCCGATCTGGGTGTGGGGGAATTCGGCAAACAGCCGGTCGAGAACAGGAGTGCTGGCCTGGCAGACGGCGTTCGTGGGGGTACAATCGGCCTGGCCCCAGCCATCGAGGATGACCAGGGCCAGGGGTTTGCGCAGGTTGTCCTTCATGGAATTCCTATCTTTCTCCGTGATGAATCTCCCGCACCTCGAGGGGGCGGGCATCGCGGAACAGCTGGCGGTTGATCAGGCTGAAGCTGCCCCAGCTACCGCAGGCGTCGCAACGGCTCTGCCATTCGGATGCCGAAGCGCCGCACTGGTCGCAGACATAGCCGAGGCGCAGGTGCGGGTTGGTCCCCAGGGCCTTCTGGTATTCGTCGATCGCCTCGGGCAGGCGGTCGCGGCGGCGGTAGGCCTCGCCGAGCAGGAAGTTCAGCTGGCTCGACTCGACGCCGGCGCTTTCGACCGTATACAGCTGGTCGATGGCCTCGTCGACCATCTCAAGGCGCAGGCAGAATTTGCCGAAAAAGAGCCGCAACATCATGTCTTCAGGCTTCTCCTCGACGGCAGCGCGGTAGAAGGCCAGCAGAGTGGCCGGATCTTCGGCGTCCATGTAGTGGTCTTCAAGGCGAGAGAGGAAGATGCCGCGGCCAAGGCTTCGGTATCCCTGCTGCCATGTGCTGACCGCATCGTCAATACGACCCAGTGCTTTCTGCGCGTCTCCGAGGGAGACGTGAGCCGGCACGAAATCGGGCTGTTCCTTGACCAGCTCGCGGAAGGTTCCCAGGGCCTCCTCGGCGTTGCCGTCATCGAGCCTGGCGCGGGCGACCTCGTAGCGCAGGCGTGCCAGCAGCTGTTTCTCCTCCTCGAGTCGCCGGCTCCCCTGGGCGACCTTGAGAACTTTCTTCTGCAGGGACAGGGCCTGTTCCCAGTTGCCTTCGGCTATCATCAGGTCGCGCAGGCTGCGCAGCGCCTTGCGGTTGTCGCCTTCGAGCGCCAGGATGTCGCGATAGCAGTCGGCGGCCTCGTCGCGTCGCCCCAGGCTGTCGAGGCTGGTGGCCATCTTGAACAGCACCTCGAGGTTCTTGCCGTCGATGTCGCGGGCCTTCTGCAGCAGACCGATGGCGGCCTCACCGTTACCGTCCTGCAGTTCGAGGCTGCCCATGGCGATCAGGGTGTCGATGTGCTTCGGGTCGCGATCAAGCACCTTCTGCAGCAGGGCGCGGGCCTTTTTCAGGTCGCCGGAGAGCAGCCGGCTGACTCCCTCGCGATAGACTGCGCCGATCTCGCGCGCCTTCTTCTCCTGGCGGTCGCGGCGCCAGTGCTTGAACTGGTGGGTGACCAGGCTGTAGATGTGGGCTCCGTAACCGATCACCAGGCCGACCAGGACGAAGCCGAGAATCAGCAGCGCCGGCGAAAAGGTGATGCTGTGGTCGGGCCAGTAGACGAGGGTGATATCCTCGGGATTGAGCCAGTTGCAGTAGATGAAGAAGGCCAGAAAGAGGATGATCAGCAGCAAAAAGGCGAGAATCGTCATGGCATGCTCCCGGGGCCGGTTGCCCGCTGGTTCTTCATTGTACCCTATTCGCCGAATTTTTCGATTTCCGTCTTGCATTCGATGCAGTAGCGCGAAAAGGGGCGCACCCGCATCCGTTCAGGACTGATCTCCTCCTCGCAGCTGGCGCAGACGCCGTACTCTCCCTGGTCGATGCGTTCCAGAGCCGCGTCGATATCGCGCAGTTTCTGGCGCAAATTCTCGCTCAGGTTGAGCAGCACGTTGCGGTTGGCGGCGTTGGCCGAGACGTCGCTGATGTCCGGCAGGTTTTCCTGGCCCATCTCCCGATAGGCGTTGAGCGATACGTTGGCCTCCTGGAGCACCTGCCGGCGCATCTCCAGGAGGGCGTTACGGGCTGCGTCGAGTTCTTCCTGGTTCATGACCCCTCCTGCCTGTCAGGCGTTATGGTAAGGTTCGTTGCGTATGATGGTCAGCCCCCGGTAGAGCTGTTCGAGGGCGATCAGTCGGGCCATCTGGTGCGTGAAGGTCAGTTTCGACAGCGACAGCACCCGGTCGGCCCGGTCTCGCACCCTGGGGCTCAGACCCCAGGCGCCGCCGATCAGGATGTTCAGGTGGCGGCAGCCGGCCGTCATCTCCTGTTCGATCATGCGCGCCAGCCCTTCCGAGTCGGTCTGGCGCCCCTTCTCATCCAGGGCCCAGACGGTTCCCGGCAGCCGCACCTGGGCGAGCAGTGCGTCTCCTTCGCGCTCGCGCACCCTCTCCGGCAGCACCTTGCTGGCGCTGCGATCTTCCTTGAGTTCCACCACCTCCACCGGCAGGTAGCGCTTCAGCCGCTGCAGGTAGTCATCGCACCCCTGGCTGATGAAGGCCTGCGACAGCCGGCCTACGCAGACCAGGCGCAGTTTCACCCGGCCGTCTCCGTCGCGGGCGGGGCGATCTCCCCGGCTTCGCTCCACAGCCCTTCCAGGTCGTAGAACTGCCGGACTTCGGGCTGGAAGATGTGGACCATGACCTCGCCGTAGTCGATCAGCACCCAGCGGCCCTCGTCCATCCCTTCGACAGCGAGCGGCCGGATGTCGTGGCGCTGCTTCAGTTCGACGCGCACATTCTCGGCCACGGCCTGGACATGCCGGTCGGAAGTGCCCGAAATGATGACGATGTAGTCAGTCAGGGAGGAGAGGCCGGCAACTTCGAGAATGACGGGGTCGAGAGCTTTCTTGTCGAGCGCCAGTCCGGCGCAGCTGATGGCCAGCTCTTTCGGTTGCAAGATGTCGCTATCCTTTCTGGATCCGGTAGAGGCCGTCCCGCTCGATCAGCTGACGGACCGGTTCGGGGACCAGGTACCGGATGGAACGTCGTTCGGCGACCATGGCGCGCAACCGGGTCGACGAGATGTCAAGCCCGGTGTCTTCGATGAAAAACAGCCAGTTTCCGCTGGTGTGGCGCCATTTTTCGGGTGAGCCACTATAGCAGAACTGTTTTTGGGCCGCAACGGGAAGACCGGAGGCAGGATCCATGGCTTCCAGACCCGGCCGGCCGACCACCACCAGGTTGGTCAGGCTGAAGATTTCCTGGTAGTTCTTCCACTCCGGCAGGTCGCGGAAGGAGTCGGCGCCGATGATGAAATAGAAGCTGTCGTCCGGGTATGTCCGGCGCAGGCGCGCCAGGGTGTCAACCGAGTAGTTGGGACCAGGATGGTCGGCCTCCATGGCGCAGGCTTCAAAGCCGGGATGGTCGGCAACGGCGGCCTCGACCAGGGCCAGGCGGCTGGCGAAGGGGCTGGTCGGCCGCCCGGTCTTGTGGGGCGGCACGTTGGCCACCAGGAAGAGGACCCGGTCGAGCTGCAGACGCTCGCGCGCCTCTTCGGCGATGCGCAGGTGGCCGAAGTGGATCGGGTCGAAGGTGCCGCCGAGAATGCCGGTCTTCATCGTCCCGGACTCATTCCCGGATCTGTCCCTCGCCCAGGACGACGAACTTGCGGGTGGTCAGATCCTCCAGGCCCATGGGGCCGAAGGAGTGCAGCTTGGTGGTTGATATGCCGATCTCGGCGCCGAGGCCGAGCTGGCCGCCGTCGGCGAAGCGGGTCGAGGCGTTGACCACCACGGTGCTGGAGTTGACCCGGCGCAGAAATTCCCGGGACGCCTGGTAGCTGCGGGTGACGATCGCTTCGGTGTGCAGCGAGCCGTAGCGATTGATGTGGTCGACCGCCTCGTCGAGATTGTCGACCACCTTCACCGCCAGGATCAGGTCGAGGTATTCGGCCTCCCAGTCCTCCTCGCTCGCCTCCAGGGCGTCGGGGGCGAATTCGCGCACGATCGAACAGCCGCGCACCTCCACACCGGCCGCGCGCAGGGCGTCGACAATGCGCGGCACGAAGGTTTCGGCGATATCCTTGTGGATCAGCAGGGTTTCCAGGGCGTTGCACACCCCGGGGCGCTGGGTCTTGGCGTTGAGCACGATGCGTTCGGCCATGGCGAAATCGGCCTCGGCGTCGACATAGACGTGGCAGACCCCCTTGTAGTGCTTGATGACCGGGATGCGCGAGTGCTCGGCGACGAAGCGGATCAGTCCCTCGCCGCCGCGCGGGATCACCAGGTCGATATCCTCCTCCAGCTTCAGCAGCTCGGTCACCGCGGCGCGGTCGGTCACCGGCACCACCTGGATGGCCGCCGCCGGCAGGCCGAAGCGCTCCAGTTGGGCGCCCAGCACCCGGCCGATGGCGCTGTTGGAATGGAAGGCTTCGGAGCCGCCGCGCAGGATGACGGCGTTGCCGCTTTTCAGGCAGAGCCCGGCG
>RFIO01000192.1 GCA_003695205.1 Deltaproteobacteria bacterium | reverse complement strand
GTGTTGAGCCGGGGGACGGCATCTGTGAGGGCAGTCGTGAAAATGCGGCCGCCGCCAGTGGTGCTGTTGGTGCTGGTGCTGCGCCCGTTGCCGTCGAGGAGCAGGTACTGGATGAAGCCCTCCTGCATGGCGAGAACCTCGGCCGGCTGCCAGTTGCCGGTAGCCAGTAACACGTCCGGGTAAAGCCCCATATCCGCCTGCAGCCAGTGGGCAAATCCGCGGAAGAACTCGACCGATTCCATCTCCAGGCTGGCGAGCAGCCCCGGCAGAACGCCGACGGCGCGGCCAATGTTGTAGAACAGGTCGACGGCCGCCGCCAGTTCCCGACAGCGCTCCAGGTCCTGTTCCGGCAGGCCTGGGGACCCCCGCAGCTGATAGGGGGGCTCGGTCTGCCATGCCAGCCCCAGATCGCGACCGTGTCGTTCCAGGCTCGTGCCGGGCAGGACCGACAAGGGAAAGATGTCGAGATGGTTGGGGGCGAAGCCCAGGGCGAAGTCGAGGCTGCGGCAGAAACCGGCGAAATCGTCTCCCGGCAGGCCGTAGATCAGGTCGAGTCCGAAGGTGACCTGCTCACCGTTGAGCCAGGTCATGGCCTGCCTGAAGGTGTCGTGGTCGAAGGGACGGTGCATGCGCCGGAGCACGTCGGCATCCGCGCTCTGTAGCCCTACCTGCACCGAGCAGTTGAGCTGGCCGAGGAGGGTGGCGCATTGCTGGTCGAGAAAATCTGCCTTGGCTTCCAGGTGAAAGTGGATGCCTGATCCACTCCGGCGCAGCAGGCTCAGCAGCTTCAGACCGCGTTCCGGAGGAAAGTTGAAGGTCGAATCGAGCACCCAGACCTGGCTGACGCCCCGCTCAAGGAAGAGCTGCAGTTCAGCTTCCAGTCGTTCAAACGGAAGGGGGCGAACCTGGCGGTGGCCGCCTGAGTCAAAGCAGAAATCACAGCCGAAGGCGCAGCCGCGCGCCGTTTCCCACAGTACCCCGTCGTACTTGCCGGGGTCGAGAACTCCGGTCAGCCAGGGAGAAGGGAGCTGCTCCGGCTCTGCGGGGCCGGGTTGCGGGTTGGTTCTGACATCCGGTCCCTCGCGCCACGCGAGTCCGGGAAGGTCTTTCCAGTCACGCCCCTTGTCGATTCGGTCGATCAGGGCAGAGAATATCCCTTCCCCTTCGCCGAGGAGAACGATATCGGCAAGTCCTTCCCTGAGCAGGTGGGCCGGTCGGGCGCTGGCCTCGGGGCCGCCGGCTACAATCAGGAGTTTCGGCCGATGACGGCGCAGGCGGTTGGTGAGGTCGACCAGCACCAGGTGGTTCCAGCTGTAGACCGGCAGGACCAGGATGTCAGGATCGCTTTGCAGAATGGCCTCTTCCATCCGTTCCGGGGGGGCGTCGGCAAAACCGTCGAGCAGTTCGGCCTGTTGCCGGCGACCTTCCGGCAGGCTGGCGAACAGGCAGCCGGCTGCCAGCGGAACGGCCTGCGGCGAGGGGCGCACATGCAGGGTGACGGCGATGATGCGCGGTGCGGTCATGGCCCTTCTCCTTCGGTTCGGCTACTCCCGGCAAGCCGCGCGGCGATATCGGTCAGTGGCCGTTCCCGGTGCGGGACCCTGTGTCGTCTCAGGGCTCTGCTGAACTCTTCGCGCCGACTGTTGAGCTGCCCCAGGGTCAGGTGGTAGCCATAGTGCATGATCTGGTTGCGGGCCACCTGGCTCATGGGACTCTGGAAGAAAAGGAGAGATTCCTCCGGCCCCGGTTCCAGTACGAGGATGTCGATCTCCGGATGAACGCGCCGGTAGTAGGCCAGGGCCAGGTCGAGTTTCTGCCTGGTCTCGATGCGCTGTGACTGCTCCCAGGCGGCGCCGATGCCGAGCCTCGCAATGCTGGTACAGTGGCCGTAGGAAAGAGAGGGGAGGCAGATCTTCTGCGGGTCGTTGACCATGGGCACGCGCGGATTGACCAGCACGATCAGCCTCGCTCCTTTTTCCACGGCGATGTCGACATGGCTGATGCGGCCGATGCTGCCGTCGATAAAGTAACGCCCGGCGATCTTCTGGGGGGTGAAGAAAAAGGGGATGGCGCTCGAGGCTGTGATTGCTTCGCAGATATGGACGCCGTTCTGCTCCTCATCATCGCCGAACACCACCCGTTCGCCGCTGTCGATATCATAGGCGGGAATATAGAGCGGCCGGGGCAGGTCGCGAAAATCGTCACACAGTCCCTCGTCGCGAAAGGAACGGCAGAGGAACTGCTGCATCGGTGTCAGGCTGAACAGCCCGGAGGGAAACTGCTCCTGCAGAATGTAGATCAGGTCGTTGAAACTGAAGCTTGAGCGGCTTTTGCGATAGCTGCGGTAGATGCGCCAGCTGCTGGCGAAGACTCTGCCCACGCAGGCAAGGGTCGCGAGCAGGTCGAACCGGTAAATGTCGCGCCGCTGCCAGTTGAAGACGGTGCGCTCGTCGCGCGAGATGGCCCTGAACAGGGCCGCCGGGCTGATGCCGTTGGCGATCAGGCTGGCAATGACCGACCCGGCGCTGACACCGACGTAGAAGTCGAAACGATTGACACCGAAATCGTCCCGGAACAGCTGGTCGAGCGCCGTGAGGCAACCGATTTCGTAGGCGGCTCCCATGATGCCGCCCCCGGCGAGTACCAGTGCGGTTTTGCCACGCGGTCGCAGCATGTCGCTCAGCTCACTTTCTGGCGCGCACCTTCAGCTTCGGTTTGCCCCCCTCGGTTACGACCACGAAGTCGACATCGCGATCACCGAATTTTTCCCGGATTTTCTCTTTCTGCTTCTTCAGCAGAGACTCGACCTGCTGGCGCGAGGGGGCTCTGGTGCCGACCTGCTCGCAGGCTTCGACCAGTTGTTCGTAGACCCGCTCGGTCGCGTCTTCGCGGCCGTCACCGTTGCCGTCTGCCGAAGCTGTTGCCGTGGCCGGCGGCGGGATGCGGCCGCTGCCGCGCATGAATTTGCCCTCGTCCATCAGGCGCAGGATGCGGTCCCAGTAGTTGGCATAGGTGTGAAAGCGGCTTGACAGGCCATTGACCCGGAAGCGGATGTCGGTCTGGACGACATGCCGGCCGGTCAGCTGGCGCAGCTTGCGGGCAAGCTGTTCCCGCTCCTTGACCGGTTCGCGCTTTTCAACCCCGGCAAAGTACTGGTCGTAGCGGATTTCCAGCTTGCGCATCTCCTGCTCGAGGTCGTCGAGCCGGCGCAGCATGCTGCGGCGTTCGTCCATCCAAAGTACCTCCTCGAAAACACTATACTTGAGGCGTTCGGAGTTGAAAAGATGAAAGCTCCTTTAATCCCGGCTCGCAGCAGGATTTGCCGGTCTTGACTGGCTCCCGGGGGGGCGTATAATGAACCGTTTTCGACCCTGATCAAAGGAGACTGCATGAGCACAGCATCTCTTTCTGCGGTGATTCTGGCTGCTGGCCAGGGCACCCGGATGAAATCGGTTCTGCCCAAGGTTCTGCATCCGCTGGCCGGGCGGCCGATGGTCAGCTATCCCGTGGACCGGACCGTCGCTCTGGGCTGTCTGCAGACCGTGCTGGTCATCGGCCATGGAGCGGACCAGGTGCGGCAGGCTCTGGCCGGAACCGACTGCCGGTTCGCCCTGCAGGCCGAACAGCTAGGCACCGGGCACGCGCTGCTGTGCGCCCGGGAAGAGCTGGACGGTTTTTCCGGTGATCTGCTGCTTTTGTGCGGTGATGTGCCGCTTTTGACCGATGACAGCCTGAAGCGTCTGCTGGCGCGGCACCGCCAGACCGATGCCCTGGTTACGGTTATGACAGCCAAGCTGGCCGACCCGACCGGTTACGGCCGCATCGTGCGCGGCGACGATGGCTCGGTTCAGGCTATAGTCGAGCACAAGGATGCCGATGAGAGCCAGCGCGCCATTGATGAAATCAATACCGGCATCTACCTGTTCCGTGCTCCCTTTGTTTTTGAAGCCCTTGAGCGGGTCGGCTGTGACAATGCCCAGGGAGAATATTACCTGACCGACGTTGTGGCCGCGGCGGTGAAGGCCGGTGGCCGGGTCGAGGCGGTGGTCCTTGAGGATGCCGCCGAGGCCATGGGCATCAACGATCGTTGTCAGCTAGCCGCCGCCGAGGCGGTCCTGCGCCGGCGTATCAATGAACAGCTGATGCGCTCCGGAGTGACCCTGACCGACCCGCGGACGACCTATATCGATGCCGGGGTAGCCATCGGGCCGGACACGGTGGTGCTTCCGGGCTGCGTCATCAAGGGGGAGAGCCGCATAGGTAGCGGCTGTACCATAGGGCCCAACGTGGTGATCGACAGCTGCGCCATCGCCGATGATGTGCGCGTCAAGGCCGGCTCGGTGCTCACTGAAAGCGAAATCGGCGCCGGCACCGATGTCGGCCCCATGGCGCATCTGCGGCCGGGAACGGTGCTGGCCGGCGACAACAAGATCGGCAACTTTGTCGAGACCAAGAAAGCCGTCATCGGTCAGGGGAGCAAGGCCAGCCACCTGACCTACCTGGGCGACTGCGAACTGGGCACCGGAGTCAACATCGGCTGCGGTACCATCACCTGCAACTACGACGGTGTCAGCAAGCACCGCACCATCATCGAGGATGATGTCTTTGTCGGTTCGGATACCCAGTTCGTCGCGCCGGTGCGCATCGGCCGCGGCAGCCTGATCGGCGCCGGATCGACCATCACCCGGGATGTCCCCGCCGACGCCCTGGCACTGTCTCGCGCTGAACAGAAGACCATCGAAGGCTGGGTGTCGCGCAAGCGGGGCAAAAAGAAGGACTGACCTGACAGGGCCTGGCGCCCTTGAGGAGGGGGATGGAAGCTAATGTGTGGAATCGTCGGTTACATAGGTGATAAAGACGCTGCCGATATCGTCTTCGACGGTCTGCGGCGGCTCGAATATCGCGGCTACGATTCGGCGGGTATCGCCACCCTGACCGGAGACGGCATCGACATCCGGCGTGCCGAAGGGAAGCTGGTAAACCTTGAAGGCCTGCTGCGGGACAAGCCCCTTTCAGGCAGCCTCGGCATCGGCCATACCCGCTGGGCGACCCACGGTCGGCCTTCGGAAACCAACGCTCATCCCCACCACGCCGGCGGAATCGTCGTGGTGCACAACGGCATCATTGAAAACTACCTGGAGCTCAAGGAGCGCCTGCAGGGGCAGGGGCACAGCTTCCGTTCCGAGACCGATACCGAGATCATCGCCCACCTGGTTGAGCAGCACTGCAAGGAAGGGTGTGATTTTGAAAGCGCGGTACGCAGGGCCCTGGGCGAGGTGCGCGGCGCCTACGCCGTGGCGGTGCTCTGTGTGCGCGAACCTGACCGCCTGATCGCCGCCCGGCTCGGTTCCCCCCTGGTGATCGGCTGCGGCGAGGGCGAGTTCTTCGTCGCCTCCGATATTCCGGCCATGCTCAGCCACACCCGGCAGATGATCTTCCTCGAGGATGGCGACTTCGCCGTCTTCAGCCGCAGCTCCATGAATTTGTCCCGGGTCGACGGCAGCCCGGTCGAACGACCGGTCAAAACCATCACCTGGAGCCCGACCATGGCGGAAAAGGGGGGCTACCGGCATTTCATGCTCAAGGAGATCTACGAGCAGCCGCGCGCCGTCGCCGATACCATTGCCGGTCGTCT
>RFIO01000191.1 GCA_003695205.1 Deltaproteobacteria bacterium | reverse complement strand
CCTCGGAACTGGCCAAGCTCGGTCTGGTCCTGTTTATGGCGCACTCTCTGGCACGCAAGGGGGACAAGGTCAAGACCTTCAAGGTCGGCTTCCTCCCCTATATGGTGCTGCTCGCCATCCTGCTCGGTCTGGTGCTGGCCCAGCCGGACCTGGGCGGAGCCGCCACCATGGGGGTGGTTGCCCTTTGCCTGCTGATGGTGGCCGGTTCCCGGCTGCGGCACCTGCTGGGGGTTGTGGTGCTGGCGCTGCCGTTTCTCTACTTCCTGGTGATGAACGTCGATTACCGGCGACGGCGCATCATGGCCTTCCTCGATCCCTGGGACGACCCGACCGGCAACGGTTTCCAGATTATCCAGAGCTGGGTCGCCTTCGGCACAGGCGGCTGGTTCGGCAACGGTCTGGGAGAGGGCAAGCAGAAGCTTTTCTTCCTGCCCGAGGCCCATACCGACTTTATCTTCGCCGTGGTCGGCGAGGAACTCGGTTTCATCGGCGTACTGGTGACCGCCGCCATCTTCCTGGTTCTGGTGTTGCGCGGCATCCGCACCGCGATTCACGCCCCGGATGAATTCGGCCGCTACCTGGCATTCGGGCTGACGGTGCTGATCGGCATCGAAGCCTTTACCAACTTCGCCGTCGTCCTGGGCCTTCTGCCGACCAAGGGGCTGGCGCTGCCGTTTCTCTCCTACGGCGGCACCAACCTGGTCTGTACCCTGATGGCGGTCGGCATTCTGCTCAACATCTCGGCCCAGGTCGAGGAGGGGGGACGATGAGGATGCTGCTGGCGGGTGGCGGAACCGGCGGTCATCTCTTTCCGGCCGTGGCCCTGGCCCAGCGCCTGATGGAGCGCGAACCGGAATCGGAGGTGCTGTTCGTCGGAACCGAAAAGGGGCTGGAGGCGAGGGTGCTGCCCGAACTGAATCTGCCGCTGAAAACCATCGACATCAGCGGCCTGGTCGGCAAAGGCCTGGGTGAAAAGCTGGCGCTGGTTCCCAAGCTTATTCGCAGCCTGCGCCAATCGTCGGCGATCCTCGACCGTTTCCGTCCCGACCTGGTGGTTGGTGTCGGAGGATATGCCAGCGGACCGGCGCTGCTGGCCGCGAAAAGCAAACGACTGCCGGTGGTTATCCACGAGCAGAATGCCCGCCCGGGTCTGACCAACCGGCTGTTGGGCAAGCTGGCCGACCGCATCTGCCTGACCTATCCGGAAAGCGCCGGCTGGTTCGGG
>RFIO01000190.1 GCA_003695205.1 Deltaproteobacteria bacterium | reverse complement strand
AAGGCGATCAAGAAGGAGCTGGGACTGGAAAAGGAGGGCAAGGCGAGCGAACTGGAAAAGTTCGAGAAGCGCCTGAAGAAGCTGACCCTGAACGAGGAGGCGGAGCAGGCGGTCAGGGACGAGATGGAAAAGTTTTCCCTGCTCGAACCTTCCTCGCCCGAATACAACGTCAGCCGCAACTACCTCGACTGGCTGACCGTTCTGCCCTGGGGACGCTTCAGCCGCGACCGCTTCAGCATCGAACGGGCGCGCCGCCAGCTCGACAGGGACCACTACGGTCTCGAGGATGTCAAGGAGCGCATCCTTGAGTTCATTGCCGTCGGTAAAATGAAGGGGGACATTTCCGGCTCCATCCTCTGCCTGGTCGGCCCGCCTGGAGTCGGCAAGACCTCCATCGGCCGCTCCATCGCGGCGGCCATCGGCCGCAAGTTCTACCGTTTCTCCCTGGGCGGCATGCGCGACGAGGCGGAAATCAAGGGGCACCGGCGCACCTACATCGGCGCCATGCCCGGCAAGTTCATCCAGGCAATGAAGATTGCCGGCACCGCCAACCCGGTGCTGATGCTCGACGAAATCGACAAGATCGGAGCCAGTTTCCAGGGGGATCCGGCCTCGGCGCTGCTCGAGGTGCTCGACCCGGAACAGAACAGCTCGTTCCGCGACCACTACCTCGACGTCCCCTTCGATCTGTCGAACGTGCTGTTCATCGCCACGGCCAACCAGCTCGACACCATCCCGGCGCCGCTGCTCGACCGCATGGAGATCATCCGGCTGTCGGGCTACATTCTCGAGGAGAAGGTCGAGATCGCCCGCCGCTACCTGATTCCCAAGGCCCTTGAGCAGCACGGCATGAAACGCGGCCAGGTGCGCATCCCCGAACGCAGCCTGCGGGCCATCGTCGACGGCTACGCCCGCGAGGCCGGGGTGCGCAACCTTGAGAACCGAATCAAGAAGATCATGCGCAAGGCGGCCATGGCCTTTGCCGAGGGGCAAAAGCCGCCCCTGAACGTCGGCGTGCGCGACCTGGCAAGCTACCTTGGCAAGCCCCTGTTCACGCCCGACGAGATCTTCCAGGGCGTGCCAGGCGTGGTCACCGGCCTGGCCTGGACCAGCATGGGCGGAGCCACCCTGCAGATCGAGGCGACCGCGGTCGCCAGCAAGACAAAGGGCTTCAAGCAGACCGGCCAACTCGGCAAGGTCATGGTCGAAAGCTCGGAAATCGCCTACTCCTACACCATGGGCCACCTGGAACACTTCGGCGCGCCGAAGGACTTCTTCGACCGCCACTTCGTCCACCTGCACGTCCCGGCGGGCGCCACCCCCAAGGACGGGCCCTCGGCCGGCATCACCATGACCACCGCCCTTTTGTCAATGATCCTGCAAAAACCGGTCATCCCGAATTTGGGCATGACCGGCGAACTGACCCTGACCGGCCAGGTGCTGCCCATCGGCGGTGTCAAGGAGAAGACCATCGCCGCGCGTCGCAGCGGCCTGAAGGTGCTGGTCTTCCCGGAGGCCAACCGCAAGGATTTCGACGAACTGCCCGACTACCTGCGAGAAGGGCTGGAGGTGCACTTCGTCTCGGAATATCCGGAGGTGTTCAAAATTGCCTTCGGGGAAAAGGAGAAAGGTCAAAGGCTAAAGGCAAAGGGCAGGTAACCTGAGGCGAAAAACAGGAGGAAGGAGGCGCGCAACAACCACCGGTCGTTCGCGCCTCGCCTTTTGTCTCCTGTATTCTGTCTCCTGTCTTCTGTATTCTGTCTCCTGCCTCCTGATTT
>RFIO01000189.1 GCA_003695205.1 Deltaproteobacteria bacterium | reverse complement strand
TCCGACTTCCGACTTCCGACTTCCGACTTCCGACTTCCGACTCCTGTCTCCTCCCCTTAATCCCCTTCCTTCGGATTGAGCGGCGCCTTCATGTCGCGCGGCCGCACCATCCAGAAGTAGGCCAGCTCCTCCCGGTAGTTGTCGAGAATGAAGCGGGCCTTCGGGCTGCGGGTGCGGTTGTAGTAGCTGACGAGAATCTTCTTCAGGTAGAGCTTGCCCTCGTTGTCTTCGTCGACGTCGATGCGTCGGGCATCGACCAGTTCGGTGTTGAGCTTGTCGATGAAGTTTTTGCCGCGGTCGTAGATAAAGGCTGTGCCGCCGGTCATGCCGGCCCCGAAGTTGATGCCGGTTTCGCCGAGAATGACGACGGTGCCACCGGTCATGTACTCGCAGGCGTGGTCGCCGGTTCCTTCCACCACCGCCAGGGCGCCTGAATTGCGTACGGCAAAGCGTTCGCCGACGATTCCGGCGATAAACAGCTTGCCGCCGGTTGCGCCGTACAGGCAGGTGTTGCCCGCAGCGGCCACCCCCTCGTAGTAGTTGCCGGGGGTGATGATCACGCGGCCGCCGCTCATGCCCTTGCCGACGTAGTCGTTGCCGACACCGTCGAGAAAAATGCTGACGCCGTGGATCAGAAACGCCCCGAGCGACTGGCCGGCCACGCCGTGCAGGCGCAGGGTGACGGCGTCCTTGGGCAGGCCGGCATCGCCGTAGTAGCGGGCGATCTCGCCGCTGACCAGGGCGCCGACTGAGCGGTTCGTGTTGCGGATTTCCCGTTCGACCACGACCTCTTCCTGCGGGTTTTTGATGACCGGCTCGACTTCGCGCAGGATCGCCTTTTCGTAGGCATTGTCATCAAACGGAGGATTGGGCCGGGTTTTGCGGTTGACCCCGTCGACCCGGCGCAGTACCTCGGAGAAATCGAACTTGCCGGCCAGGTCGCTGGTACTCGGTGTCAGCAGGTCGACCCGGCCGATGATCTCTTCGAGACTGCGATAACCGAGTTCGGCAAGAATTTCGCGAACGTCCTCGGCGACGTTGGTCAGGTAGCGTACCACCTTCTGCACCGTGCCGACGAAGTGGCCGCGCAGAATCTCTTCCTGGGTGGCGACACCGACGGTGCAGCGGTTCAGGTGGCAGACGCGCAGCAGCTTGCAGCCGAGCATGACGAGCAGGGCAGTGCCGAACCCGTAGTATTCAGCGCCGAGCAGGGCGGCCTTGACAATGTCGCGACCGATCTTGAGGCCGCCGTCGGTCTGCAGCTCGACCAGTTCGCGCAGGTTGTTGGCCTTGAGCGACTGGTTGGCTTCGGAGAGGCCCAGTTCCCAGGGATTGCCGGCGTACTTGATCGAGGTCTGGGGCGCCGCGCCGGTGCCGCCGTCGGCCCCTGAGATGACGATACGGTCGGCGTAGCACTTGGCCACGCCGGCGGCGATGGTGCCGACCCCTTCGCTCGAGACCAGCTTGACGCAGATGCGCGCTTCCGGATTGACCTGCTTCAGATCGAAGATCAGCTGGGCCAGGTCTTCAATGGAATAGATGTCATGGTGCGGGGGCGGTGAAATCAGTGTCACACCGGGCATGGTGTAGCGCAACGAGGCGATCAGCGGTGTGACTTTTTCGCCGGGCAGCTGACCGCCTTCCCCCGGTTTGGCGCCCTGGGCGACCTTGATCTGGATCTCCTCGGCGCTGCGCAGGTAGGCCGGAGTGACGCCGAAGCGGCCGGAGGCGATCTGCTTGATTTTGCTGTTGAGCTTCGATTTCAGCCGCTCCGGGGCTTCCCCTCCTTCGCCGCTGTTGGAGCAGCCCCCCAGGATGCGCATCGCTTCGGCCAGGGCCTGGTGGGCCTCGGGTGAGATCGATCCGAGAGACATGGCCGCCGAATCGAACCGACGGGTGATGGCCTCGACCGGTTCAACCTCGTCGATCGGTATCGGCTTGCGGTCGCTTTTGAAATGCAGAAAGTCGCGTACGAAACGTTCGCCGCGATTTTCCAGCATGTCCCGCACCCTGACGTAGTCTTTCCGGTCAAGACTGTCGGCAAAGGTATGCAGGCCGGTGATGATCCTGCTGTGGAAGTCGTGATATTCGCCCCCGGGGTTGTCCCGGTTGAGACTGCCGACCGCCAGCGGATAGATCGGTTTGAGGTGGCTGCGGACGAAAACCGCCTCATGCTGCCGTTCGATCCGGCTTTCGATGTCCGCGAAGTCAAGGCCCGGCAGCAGCGCGGAGCTGGCGGGGAAGCAGGTCTCGACCACCTTGCCGGACAGGCCGATGATGTCGAACAGCGCGGCGTTGCGGTAGCTGGAGACGGTGCTGATGCCCATTTTGGACATGACCTTGAGAATCCCCTTGGTCAGGGCGTCGTAGATGTTCTTCAGGCCGATGCGGGTCGCGCGGGCGTCGGCATTGTTGCGCCGCAGCATCTCAAGGCCGGTGGCATAGGCGAGCCACGGGTAGATGGCTGTCGCGCCGTAGCCGATCAGCACGCAGGCGTGGTGCGGGTTGGTAACCTCGCCTGTGATGGCGACCAGGCTGGCCAGATGCCGGAGTTTTTCCTGCCTCAGGCGCTGGTTCAGGTAGCCGACGGCCATCGCCATCGGTATCAGGCGGGTCTGCGCGTCGAGACAGCGATCATCGAGCAGCACCACCCGCACACCGTCGCGCACCGCCTGGACCACCCGGTCACCAAGAGCGACCAGGGAGCCATGCAGATCCTTCCGGAAGCCGGTGCTGAAGGTCTGGTGCCGGTACATTGGTTCAAAGCGCGGCTTTTCGGGATCGCCAAAGGAGAGCAGCGCCTTGAAGATGTCGAGGGAGAGGATGGGGGATATGCTCTTGAGACGCCGGGCGCGATCGGCCGTCTCGACCAGGGGATTGCCGATTTCTCCGATGCCGATGGTGGTCGACATCACCACCTTTTCCCGGTAGGGGTCGATGGGGGGATTGGTCACCTGGGCGAATTTCTGGCGAAAAAAATCGGCAAAATTGCGCGGCTGGTCAGAGAAGGCCGCCATTGGAGTGTCATCCCCCATCGAGCCGGTCGGTTCCTTGCCGTCGCGCAGCATCGGCTTGAGCATCTGCTCGACGGTTTCGTTGGTGATGTTGTGGTAGCGCTGCAGACGATGCAGGTCCGGGTAGTCGTAGTCAGACAGATCCTGAAACTGCAGTTCGATAAATTCCTGCAGGTAGTAGGTCCCCTCGGTGAGCCATTTGCTGTAGGGCTGGGATTCCATCAGGTAGCGATCGATGTCGCGGGTAAAGAAGATCTGCCCCTGCAGCAGGTCGGCGGCGATCATCTCGCCGCTCTGAAGGCGCCCCCGCTGGCGGACTTTGCCGGGCGGGGTGCCAAGCACACCGTATTCGCTGGTCAGAAGCAGCTTGTTGTCCGTGGTGATGACGTACTTGGCCGGCCGCAGGCCGTTGCGGTCGAGGACGCAGCCGACATAGCGGCCGTTGGTCATGCAGACCGCAGCCGGGCCGTCCCAGGGTTCCCAGGCGGCCGAGGTGTATTCGTAGTAGGAGCGCAGCTTGGCCGGCATATGGGCGACATTGTGGCGCGCCGGCGGGATCAGCATGCGCACCGCCTTGAAGAAATCGACGCCATTGACCAGCAGAAACTCGAACATGTTGTCGAGGCTGGCGCTGTCGGAGCCTTCCGGCTGGATAATCGGCAACAGCCGTTCCAGTTCCTCATCGGTGAAGACCGGGCTGCGCATGGCCGCCGACTTGGCGATGCTGTTGAAGCGATTGGCCCGGATCGAATTGATCTCGCCGTTGTGGGCCAGGGCCCGCAACGGCTGGGCCAGGGGCCAGCGCGGCAGCGTATTGGTGGAAAAACGCTGGTGAAACAGGACAAAACTGCAGGCGAAATCATCCTGCCCGAGATCCGGGTAGAGGGTTGCCAGATAGTCCGGCATCACCAGCCCCTTGTAGGAGACGGTGGTGCGCGAGAAGCTTGCGATGTAGAAGTCGCCATGGTCGGCCAGGGCCTTCTCGATCTCCTTGCGACTGAGGTAGATCAGGGCCTCGAACCTGCGGGTGGCGACCAGCTCGTTGGGTACCACGAAGGCCTGGACTATGGCCGGAAGGCGCTCTCGGGCATAATCGCCAAGGGCGGCGGTGTCAACCGGGACGTCGCGAAACAGCACCACCCGCAGGTCATTGCGGGCGCAGATGTCGGTGAAACAGGCCTTTTCCGCCTCGGGATCCTGGAGAAAAAGGGTGGCGACGGCAAAATCGTCAGGCAGAGACGCGCCACTTTCCTCGGCGACCCGGCGCATGAAGCGGCGTGGCATCGACAGCAGCAGGCCACAGCCGTCACCGGTCTTGCCATCGGCGGCGATGGCACCGCGGTGTACCATGCGTCGCAGGGCGCGGATGCCGTCATCGACCAGTCCGTGGCTGGGTCGGTTGTCCAGGTGGGCCACCAGGCCCATGCCGCAACTGTCCTTGAAACGCTCTCCCAGATTCATGCTGTTCATCCTTGAAGATATTCTATTGGGGGGAACCACAGTCATACCCCGTAGACGCCCCACAGGCAAGAAGGGGCGACAAAGTGCTGGAAAGTATACAACATTTCGGCAGATGTGCCGGGATGTGCCTCAGGTGCGCTCGAGCCAGCGGGCCATGGCTGTGTCGACGTGACGGATGTGCTGGGTCAGCCAGTGCAGCAGGGTCTTGTTGGTATGAATCAGCACCGCCAGCGACGGTCCGCTTCGTTCCATCTCCTGCCGCAGTTCCGCCAGTCTTTCCCTGAATTGCCGGTGCTGCACCAGATGGGCTTCCCGGTCCGGGTAGGCGGTCCGGGTCATGAGATTCTCCTCGGCACTGAAGTGCTCGATGACATATTCGGTGAGAAAGTCGAGCAGGCGTTCCAGTTCGTCCTTGCCCCTGCGCTGATTGCAGGCGGCGAGAAACTGGTTGAAGTGGCGGAACAGCTCGCGGTGCTGTGCGTCGATCACTTCGTGGCCGACGGCGAGGCTGTCATTCCATTCGAGGCTCATGGTTTTTGTCCGGTCGAATTGAAGTTTGCGTGGAGCGGCCACCAGCGGCGCCAGCGCGCCGCAACCCGGTCGCTGCGAAGCCTGGCCGGCAGCCGGCAGTCTATCTCACCGGTCAGCAGCGTGTCCAGCGACGGCACGAGCGCAAGGCACTGGCAGGGGCGCCTTTCGGCTGGCAGGGCACAGCCCGTCGGGGTCAGAAAGGCGCAGCCTTCCTCCGTTCGTCGCGGAGCCGGGATGTTCGTACCCAGGACAGGACGTAAAACCAGCTTGTGCCGATTCAACTGTCGAGGAAGATCATTGGGCGACGGGAATCCATTCGGGAAAAAGAGGCTGGCGAAGCGTTCCGGGTCGGCCCACAGGCCGGGAGTTCCCTGGCAGCACAGACCACGGCACTGGCGACAGAGGGCCGGGTCGAATGAGACTAGTTCCATCGTCACCTCGAACTCCTCCGTTTGCGGGCAGCACCGCTGTGGCGCCCGGCCGGGTAGAGGAGGCGCAGCTGGCGTGTCAGCCCGGCCCTCTGGAGCGCTTCGCTCAGCCTGGCACGGTTTTCCGGCAGATGCCAGAAGAGCAGCCGGTGCTGCATGCGGCGGTCATCTTCTGACCTGGCTACCTTTACCGGTTCGCCGGTTTCGGGGTTGATGCCGGCGTGGAAGATTTCGCTCGCCAGGGTCATGGGGGTCGGTGTGAACAGCTGTACCTGTTCCGGGCGCAGGCGCAGGTGCCCCAGGCGCACGGCCAGGTCGGCCATCGCCTCGAGATCACTGCCCGGGTGAGCGGAAATCAGGTAGGGGACGATCTGTTGTTTCAGGCCGGACTGCCGGCAGATACGCTCGAATTCTTCGCAGAGGCGTTCGAACAGCTCAAAGGAGGGTTTGCGCATCAGCCTGAGGACCGCGGGGGCACTGTGTTCCGGGGCCACCTTGAGCCGGCCCGAGACGTGGTGGCGCACCAGCTGTTCGAAATAGTCCCTGTGGTCTCTGGCAAGGGTTTCATCGTCGGTATCGTGCAGGAACAGGTCGTAGCGCAGGCCGGAATTGACCTGAACGTGCCGGACACCCGGCAAGGCCGCGATCTTGCGGTAGAGGTTCAGCAGGTGCCCGTGCCGGGTGTCGAGGTTGGCGCAGATCGAAGGGTGCAGGCAACTGGCCCTTCGGCAGGAGCGACAGATGTCGAGATCGTGCCCCTGCATCCGGTACATGTTGGCGCTCGGTCCGCCCAGATCGGTGATGGTTCCTTTAAACCCTGGCGTATCGATTAATGTCCTGACTTCGGCAAGGATGGAGTCCTCGCTGCGGCTGGCAATGAATTTCCCCTGGTGGGCCGAGATGGTACAGAAGGCGCAGCCGCCGAAGCAGCCCCGGTGCAGCGTTACCGAATGGCGGACCATCTCGAAGGCGGGGATATCCCCCTTGCCCCGGTAGCGCGGATGGGGGTAGCGGGTGAAGGGGAGGGCATAGACCCGGTCGAGTTCTGCCGTAGTCAGGGGTGTATCCGGAGGATTGAGAACCAGAACCTGGTCGCCGACGCGCTGGAGAAAACGCACCTTCGACAGCCAGAGGTTGCTCTCCTGTTCGACGCGGGCGAAGTTGGCGGCCTGCAGGGCCGGGTCGGCAAGGCAGTCATCATGGGCATGAAGCGCTTCGTCATGCCAGTTTTTGCAGCCGGGGATTTTCCGCGCCGGGCGCAAAAGGGCGGTCTGCGGCAGGGTGTCGATGCGCTGGAAGGGGACGCCCCTGTCGAGCAGCCGCACCAGGCGGGTCAGGGGACGTTCGCCCATGCCGTAGACGAGCAGGTCGGCTCCGCTGTCGGCCAGAATGGTCGGGCGCAGGGCATCGTCCCAGAAATCGTAGTGACTGATTCGGCGCAGGCTTGCCTCGATGCCACCAATGACCACCGGGGTTTTCGGGTAGAGGCGTTTGAGGATGCGGCTGTAGACCGTCAGGGCGCGGTCCGGGCGCCGGCCGGTCTGGCCGCCGGGCGTATAGGCGTCCTCGGAGCGGCGCCGGCGGTTGGCCGTATAATGGTTGACCATCGAGTCCATGCAGCCGGCACTCACGGCGAAAAAGAGCCTGGGAGCGCCGAGCTTGCGAAAGTCGCGCAGGTCATCCTGCCAGTTCGGCTGGGGCAGGATGGTAACACGCAGGCCGAGGTCTTCCAGCAGCCGACCGACAATGGCCGTGCCAAAGGCGGGGTGGTCAACGTAGGCATCGCCGCTGACGATAATGACGTCCGCCTGGTCCCAGCCGCGCTGGTCCATCTCCCTGCGGCTGGTCGGCAGCCAGCGTTCCATTGGTATGTCGCGGGGAATGCTGCCCATCATGCCCTGTTCAGGTTCGTACCAGGCGAAGGCCGAAGACGACCAGGACCAGACCGAGAACCCTGCCGAGGACCGGTTCGATCCGGCGCATCAGCGGCGACAGCCGGGCATCGCCGAGCAGGGCGGCAACCAGGCTGTACCAGGCCAGGGAGATGGCGAACATGGCGAGGTTCAGGCCGATCTTGATCCCCATGGGGATGCCGGGCTGCGCCACCAGGGTGAAAAGGCTCAGATAGAAGGCCCATGCCTTGGGATTGGTGAGGTTGGTGAACAGGCCCAGCCGCCAGGCCTTCAAATCGCCGAGTCCCTTGTCTGCGGCTCCGGAGTCTGTCCCGGCAGCTGGCACCGAGCGTCTGAAAACCATGGTCAGCCCCAGCCAGATCAGGTAGCCGCCGCCGAGCCAGTGCCACAATCGGGCAATCCCTGGGTACGAGTTAACGACCACCAGGGCGCCGGTCAGCCCGGCCAGGGCGAACAGGCCACTGCCGGTGGCGACGCCAAAGGCGGTGAACAGACCCGAACGGCGCGAGTGCACCAGGGCGGTGCGGGATACCAGGACGAAATTCGGTCCCGGACTGACGATGGCCAGGGTGAATATGGAAAGAAAGCTGATGACCTGCAGGCTGACGGTATCCATGGCGCCAGATTAAATCTATTGGGATACCCCTGCAAGGGGGGAAAAGACCTTGACCGTCACGGCAGGGGTGCGTATTGTACAAGTCATTGATTTTAATGGGTTCCCTTCTGGAGGTCGCCGTGGAAAACACCCGCCTGATCGTTCTGGTCGATGACAGCAGAACCTTTTCCATGTACATCGGCCTGCTGCTCAAGCGCATGGGGTTCGATGTCCTGCCCGCTGAATCGGCTGAGGTCGGTCTGAAAATGGTCCGGGTCTTTCGCCCCGACCTGGTACTGATCGACCGCTACCTTCCCGGTGGCGATGGCAGTGACCTGGTAGCTGAAATCAGGCGGGATGGCGACCTGTCCGGCATACCGGTGGTCCTGGTGTCGGCATCGGACGAATCGGAACTGGCCGAGGCTGCTGACCAGAGTGCCGCCGACGGCTGGCTGACCAAGCCGATTACCCCCTATGCCCTGCACAGAGTCCTCAGCAAAACCCTTTCCGCCACCGACGGTCGGGTGCGTCGCAGGCTTCGCTGCTCCTGGAATCGGAAGGTCAAAATCGAAATCGGGGACCAGGCCCTGCTCCTGCCGGCGGTGAGCCTGTCGGAAGGCGGAGTCTATCTGCGTCATCGTGACCCGCTGCCAGTGGGGACCGAGGTGCGACTGATTCTGCCGCTGGGAGAGGGCGATCTGCCGCTGAGCGGTCGGGTTATCTACCAGAAGGATGTCTTTCGCGACAGTCTGCGCATCGAACCTGGCATGGCGATTCTTTTCGAGGATGTCGATGAAGAGATTCTGCTGCGTCTGCGTCGCGAAGTATCCGAAGAGCTTGCCGGGGATCTGATCGAGGAACAGGGGCAGGAGGACATCCTCAGGCTCGACTGACCGGCGGGGCTTTCCGCCTGAAATGCAACGGCCGGCAAAGTTGCCGGCCGTTGCTGTTTCCGGTCCCGGGGGCTACTGAACCCGGGTGTGACAGCGGGCGCAGGGGAATGTGTCGACATCCTGGTCCCGGTAGCGGCACCGGTCACAAACCATGTCGGTGTCGAACCACGCCGGTCCGAAGGGATTGGGCTGGGGTGACCCGGTTTCCACCGGCCGTTCGGCCTTTCTCCATTCTCTCTCTCTCATCATGGCAACAACCTCCTCGGCAAAAAAAACGGGGACTGCACCATCAACTCTATCGTTTAGCCGGGAGGATGCAACCGGCCGGCTGCGCTGCTTCGGTAATGGAAAAGGGGCGCCCTTTGGCACCCCTTTTTGTCTGGTCATATTGATCAGCGGATGTCATATCTCCCTGGGTCTGCAGACATTGGCCGGGCTGTTGACCTTGGCGCCGCAGTTCAGGCAGACATGGGTCGGGTTTTCAAACAGCTTGTCCAGTTCGGCACTTCTTTCCTTGGCCGAAAGCTGGCAGACGTGCAGGTCACAATGCTCCTCCGGATTTTCGCAGGAAAATTCTGTCATGTCATGGCTCCTTTGTTCAGGTCGTTGGGGCCGGTGATTGACCCTGTAGCTATTTTAGCAGAAAACCGGACTCTGTCCCCGTCCCATTGGGGAACGGCCCGAAATTGGTGGAGGTGCACGCCATCATTGAACCCAGACACCGCATCGGGTAGACTCGCACTTATTTTTGCAATGGAAAGGATACTGTCATGATCATCGGCTTTGCCGGCAAGGCCGCCTCCGGCAAGACCACCGCTGCACACCACCTGGCCGGTCTGCTCGATACCGAGACCCACATCATCCCCATGGCCCGCATGCTGCGCGAAGAGGTGGAGAACTTTCTTCGCCAGTCCGGCGCAGAGGAGTTCGTTCCCCTGGTTTACGGCAGCCAGGAGGACAAGGTCAGGGTCTTTTACATCGACGAGGCCAGGGCCCTCGATGCCTGCCCCCGGTGGCGGGACTTTCTGCGTCTGAACAGCTCACTGCAGGACCGTCCCGGGCAGAGCGCCCTGACGGTGCGCCTGATTCTCCAGTGGTGGGGGACCGAATACCGGCGGGCCCAGGATCCGGACTACTGGACCAAGGCCTGGGAGACAAAGGTGAGCACGCTCGATTTGGATCGTGTCCACGTGCTGGTCGACGATGTCAGGTTCATGAACGAACTGAAGACCCTGCGCCATTTCGACGCCCGTATCGTCAAGATCGAACGTCCCGGCTTCAACGGTGCCGGCAATCATGCCAGTGAAACCTCGCTGGACGGCTATGATGCCTGGGACGCCGTCATCGTCAATGACGGCACCCTCGAGCAGTTTCTGGCCAGGGTCGAGACCCTGGCCGGACAGCTGGCGCTCAGATGACACAGCTTTTTTCGAACCCCGTCCCGGGAGCAAGGGACTTCAGTCGGCCAGGTCCCGGGCCAGCTCCCCCAGGGTTCTGATCCCCGTCTCCATCGCATCGTTCCAGATTCCGGTACAGCTGAGGCGAATGAAGTTGTCATAGCGGTCCTGGGCTGAAAAAATCGACCCTGGAGCAAGCCCGATACCTTTCTGCCGTGCCCGGTGAAAATAGTCGACGGTGTCGACTCCTGCCGGAAGTTCGACCCAGATCGAGGCCCCGCCGTCGGGGAAACTGGCCCGTGTCTCACCGGGGAAGTAGCGGTTCACAGCCAGCAGCAGACTTTCCATCTGATTTTTTATAACACTGCGCAGGCGGCGCAGATGCCGGGCGAAATAGCCTTCACGCAGAAATTCAGCAATCGCCATCTGGTTGGGAGCGGCTGTACAGATGTTCGTGGTCGTCTTAAGGTTGAGAACCCTCCGGTGGTAACGTCCGGGAATCATCCAGCCGACCCGGTAACCGGGGGCGATGGTCTTGGAAAAAGAAGAACAGTAGATGACCTGCCCCGAGGTGTCAAAGCTCTTGCAGCAGCGGGGACGATGTTCACCGAAATGAATTTCACCATAGACGTCGTCTTCGACCAGCGGGATGTTCCTGCCTGCCAGTAGGCGGACAATGTCGCGTTTGTCTTCATCAGCTGTCAGGCTGCCGTCGGGATTATTGAAGTTCGGTACTAGGATGGCGGCGCTGATGTCAAAACGTTCAATGGCCCGACGGACATCCTCCGGGTCGATGCCGCCCGAGGAAGAGGGGATTTCGACCGCGCGCAGGCCGCAGTTCTCAAGCAGCTGCAGAAAACAGAAGTAGCTCGGCGACTGGATCAGGACATTGTCTCCCGGGCGGGTCAGGGCGCGCAGGGCCAGGGCCAGTCCTTCCATGGCGCCGCTCGTGACCAGAATCTCCTCGGGGGTAACGGCTATGCCGGCCTCAAGACAGCGCAGGGCGATCTGACGGCGCAGTTCCATGTTCCCGGCGACCGGGGCGTAGTCGAGCGCCGTTGCCGGGTGATGGCGCTGCGTGGCGGCCAGTAGCCGGCTGAGGGTACGGGCCGGCAACAGGCTTTCGTCGGGACAGACAACGCCGAAGGGGAGCAGGTCGCGGTTGCCCAGGGCCTCCAGCACCTGTTGAATCAGCCCGCTGCGGCTGCTGGAGGTCGGCACCATCTCCGGCCGGGGCCTGGTCGCCGGGGCCGGCATCCGGCCGGCCGAGTCGCTGAGAAAGAATCCTGAGCGTTCACGGGCGACCACCACGCCCTTTTTCTCCAGTTCGAGGTAGGCCTGGCTTACTGTGCTGATGCTGACGCCCAATTGTCGGCTCAGCTGTCGCAGGGACGGCAGACGATCGCCGGGACGGATGGCGGCGCTGGCGATCAGTTCGGCAACATGCCGCTCGACGCTGCGGTAGCGGAATTCCGTTGTCTCCATGACAGGTTCCAAAACTGTTATGGTTGTATTTTGTCTTTTTTGTAACTGTTATGTAAACAGTTTTTTTGGTTGAATAGGCCATCCGAAACAGACAGGGAGGCAGTCATGAAAACGGTCGGACTTTTGGGTGGCATGAGCTGGGAATCGACGGTTCTCTATTACCAGGCACTCAACCGGGGCGTGCGCGAGCGGCTCGGCGGGCTGCACTCGGCAAAAATCCTGCTGCACAGTTTTGACTTCGCCGAAATCGAGGCGATGCAGGTGCGCGGTGAATGGCATCGGGCCGGCGAGGTGCTCGCCGAGGCGGCCCGGGGGCTGCAGAAGGGCGGTGCCGAGCTGATGTTGATCTGCACCAACCTGATGCACAAGGTGGCCCCGATGGTCGAGGAGGCCATCGATGTGCCCCTTTTGCACATTGCCGACGCCGCAGGTCAGGAAATCGCCCGGCAGAAGATGCGGCGGGTTGGACTGCTCGGTACCCGCTACACCATGGAGGAGGGCTTTTACCGCGACCGCCTGCGGGAGAGGTTCGGCATCGACGTGGTCATACCGGGCCCTGCCGCGCGAGAACTGGTGCACAGGGTCATTTTCGGGGAGCTTTGCCGCGGCATCTTCTCGGCGGCTTCCCAGGCTGCCTACCTGGAGATCATCGACCACCTGCGCGCACAGGGGGCGGAAGGGGTCATTCTTGGCTGTACCGAGATTCCTCTGCTGATAAGCCAGGAGGATGCCGGGCTGCCACTTTTCAATACGACCGAACTGCATGCCGGGTATGCCCTTGAGATGCTGTTTTCGGACTGACCGGCGGTCGTGAATCCGGCTGACCATGTCCAAGGAGCCGGTGACGAAGCGGGTGGCATTGTGGTAGGATTTGCGCTGACTTCACATCCCATCCTGACAGGTGCAGACAATGGCCAATGCGCTTCTGAACAACCCGGTCAGCCGGTTCGCGGCCGGATTTTTCTACCCTTTTCGGGCCGGGCGGCTGCTGTTGAAAACACCGCGGCTCTGGCATTACGTCATCATCCCCTTCGCCATCAACCTGCTGGTCTTCTCGCTGGCCGTCTGGCTTGGTCTTGATTATTTCAATACCCGCGTTGAGCAGCTGATTCCGACCGGGGACGCCTGGTACTGGCTGATCGCCTACTACCTGCTCTGGGTGGTGGCGGCCCTGCTG
>RFIO01000188.1 GCA_003695205.1 Deltaproteobacteria bacterium | reverse complement strand
GGCGACCAGCAGGCCCCAAAAGGCTGCGAACCAGAGCAGGTTGGCGCCGATGTGCAGGTTGAATTCAACCAGACAGTGCAGCGCCATGGCCACAAGGCCGCAGGCCACTCCCAGGGCAAGCAGCCGGGAGCTCCGCGAACGGCGCCGGCGCCAGGCGCGCCAGCAGCAGATTGAAACCGAAAGGATCAGTCCCGCGACCAGCAGGCAGCCGAGCCAGCCGGCATCGGTGAGCAGTTCGACATAGTCGTTGTGGGCATGGTCGACCAGTTTGTCCCCGGTCCCGACCGTCTGCACCGTCCGGTAGGCGTCGAGAAAGGTACCGAACCCGGTGCCGGCAACGGGGTAGTCACCGGCCAGCTGCAGGCTGTCTCGCCAGTAGTCCGGCCGCTGTTCATGGATCAGCCCGTCCGCGCCGCGCAGACGCTGGAAATCGGCGAAAATCGGATCCCAACCAAACATCCCTACCGCCGAAAGCAATACGCCGACAAAGAGTGCCAGGCCGATGCCGCGGCGCCAGTCGCCGGTGGTGACGGCCAGTCCGAGTCCGAAGAGCAGCAGTCCCGCCAGGCAGCTGAGCATGCCGCCGCGCGACATGCTGACGAAGGCAGAGACCGCGATCACCAGGGCCAGTCCGCCGTAGAGCAGATGCGGGCTGGAGCGGGGATCGTCAAAAAAATCGACCACACGATCCTTGAAACTGCCGTGCAGCACCTGGGGCCGGTTGACCAGGAACCAGGCCAGCGCCAGCGGCGCCAGAAGCGCCATCAGGCCGGCGTAGTGGTTGCCGTTGACATAGGTGCCAAAGGGCTGCCCGGCCACGGCGGGGAAAGGGTCGAACAGCCAGAGGATGCGGCCGTTGGGGAAAAAGCCGTAGAGAATAGATACCAGGGCGTAAAGACCGCCGAACAACACCAGAACCCGGATGGCGCGCTGCAGGGCGGTCCGCTCCGCCAGCAGGTTGACCACAAGCAGGTAGACGGTCAGGGCGGCGGCCAGCTGGATGAATTCCAGCAGGGTGGCGCGCGGATTGATCGACAGCGGCATCCAGGCATCGGGCTGCAGCTGCCAGATGCCTTCGGCATAGATGTGTGCCCGTGCCGGAGAGAGGCCACGGATCAGTTCCGGCGGCAAAGGGATCAGCTGCACCAGGGGCAAACAGATCAGGGGGACAAGGAAGGAGCGCCCCGGCAACCGGAAGCGGCTGACCCGTCCGCGCACGGCCGCCAGGCCGAAAAGAGCGCCAAGCAGCAGCACGCCGCCAAAGACCACCAGCTTCGCCCAGGGACCGGTGGTGCCATAGGCCAAAGGCGCGGCGACAAGGATGGTCAGAAGGGCGTAGAGCATGAGACGGCTCAGGCAAGCCCCAGGGCGCGCAGGGGATTGTCGTACACCAGCTTCAGGGCGGCGGCGCGGCCGAGGATGCGGGCGGCAACCTTGAAGGCGGCCGACAACCCCGGCGGTCGCCAGTCGATGCCGTGGGCGTCACTGGCAAGGACATGCACCCAGCCTTTGCGCAGCAGATAGCGGGCGCAGGAACGCGCCTCGGGACCGAAGGCACCGGTCAGGCTGCCGGCAGTCAACTGCATCCAGGCTCCGGCGTCGACCAGCGGTTCGACCAGTTCGGGGTTGCGGGCGATGCCGGCATTGCGCTCGGGATGGGTGACAATCGGCTGCAGGTCGCGACAGATCAGCTCGAACACCAGCTCGCCCGCTTCGGCCGGCAGGTGGGTGTGGGGAAACTCGACCAGCACCCCCGGTCCCGTGCCGAGGCGGCAGGAGGCCAGGCCCTCGACCCCGAGACTGCTGGCGGCATCGGCGCCCGGCAACAGAGTCAGGTTCACGTTGCGGCGAACAAGTTCCTGCTGGAATTCGGCCGTGCGCGCGGCGATCTGCTCCCGGTTCAAACCGCAGTCAGGCACATGCGGCGTCGCCACCAGGGTCCTGACGCCATCTTTGGCCGCCAGGCGCGCCATCTCCAGCGCCACCTCCAGGCTGTCGGCCCCGTCATCAACGCCGGGGAGAATATGGCAGTGCAGATCGATCATATATATTCAGGCCCGAGGCGCGGGGCCAGGGGCGCGAGGTTATAT
>RFIO01000187.1 GCA_003695205.1 Deltaproteobacteria bacterium | reverse complement strand
GAGCAGGGCCTGGTTGCCGGGCAGAAGCCCGACAATGGAGTGGATCTTGCTGACCTCAAGCGCCTCGTCGAAGCTCAGGGGCGGCAGGATGCCGGGCACCCGGCGGGCGAGCATGGTCTTGCCGGAGCCGGGCGGGCCGACCAGTAGCACGTTGTGGGCGCCGGCTGCTGCTACCTCGAGGGCGCGTTTGGCCCGCTCCTGTCCGGCCACTTCGGCAAAATCCTCTCCGGCATTCAAGGGCGCTCTAACGAGATCTGGCAGGCTGGCGCGGGTCGGTTCGAGTTGCAGTTCACCGTTGAGAAAGTCGACCACCTGGCCGAGACTGTCGACTCCAAAGACCGGGGCATCGAGGGCGACGGCGCCTTCGGCGGCATTGTCGCGCGGCAAAATCAGGCCGTCGATGTCCCAGTCACGGGCCGCGACCCCCACCGGCAGGATGCCTCGCACAGGGCGGACCCGGCCGTCGAGGGAGAGTTCACCGAGCAGGACATAGCGTTCGGCCCTGTTTTCGCGCACGACGCCGGTGGCGCGCAAAAGACCAACCGCCATGGGCAGATCGAAGGCAGTGCCATCCTTCTTGATGTCGGCCGGAGCCAGGTTGATGGTGATGCGCCGGGCGGGAAATTCGTAGCCGGAGTTCTTGATGGCGCTTTTGATGCGGTCCTTGCTCTCCTTGACCGCGCCCTCGGGCAGGCCGACAGTGGCGAACTGGGGCAGGCCCTGGGCGATGTCGACCTCGACCTCGACCGGGTAGGCGTCGATGCCGAGCAGGGCGCCGGAGACGATGCGGGCGAGCATGTTTCCCCTCCTGGGTCTGTGATCATGGCCGTCAATGGCCGTTGACCAAGATAGCGGGAAGAGGAGGGAAAGGGCAAGCGGGAAGGGCGAAAGGCGAAAGGAAGAACATTGAGGGGGTGGAAGTCTCAGATCCCCGGCCTCCTTTGCGTTTCAACCACCCCGGTGAGCAGGAAGCTTTATCCGTCTTCACGCGATCGTGGGGTAATGCTACTACTCTTCTATAGTCACTTTCAGGAGCAAGGTCTCTTCATAAATCTGATCATCACCTCTCATGCCGCCTATGTAGATGGTTCCGTTAGGGAGCACGGCGAAAATTCGCCCTTGTTCTGGAGTTGCTGTGTTGTAAATCCACTTGCCATTATCGCCGAAAAGTGTGTCCAGGCTGCCATTCCTGTTTACACGTACAAGCTGTATCCCTTGCCTGTACGTGTCACCAAACTGATCAATGAATTCATCGATGTCAGTGATAAAATAGATCCGCCCTGACGGACCTTCTTTGATGTCATTAACAACCGTTGCGCTGTTATCGGCTGTGTTTATTGTTGCCCTTCCGTGATCGCCGAAGGAGTTGTCATCAGTGCCTGATGAGGAAAAAGCATGGAGAAGAACTTCTGGACCTGCAGGTGATGACCATTGGCGATTGGTTCCGGCAACGATGACCTGGCCATCTTGTTTTCTCAGCATCCTGCGATAATACATTTCTTGAGATATGTCCAGGACACCCCCGACCCCAAAGTTGGAGTCCATCAGCCCGGATGCAGTAAATCGTGTAACCGTACTGGCGCTCTGCGAGGTGAAGGTATTGATTGTCTCCATGCTGGTGATGATTGTATCGTCTGATTGTACGACTACGTTGTGAACGGGAGGCGAGATGTAAGACAAATTGTCACTGAGATAGGCGCCGCCGGTCGCAAACGAGGTGTCCAGGTCTCCATTTGAATCAAAAGAAACAAGTCCATACCGTTGCTCCTGGCTATTTGTCACCCTGCAACCCAGGATGATGTCACCGTCACTTTGAATGGCCATCCCAAAGCTTTGAGAGTCGTAGCCTGTGAAATTATGATAAGCAATTCCGTTGGTTCCGAAAGTGGTGTCAATATCTCCATCAGAAGTTAATTTCAGAACGAACACCTGGTCAGGAGAAAAAAAGTCTTCTCCTGTGGTTCCCGAAAGAAAAATGTTTCCATCTGACGTTGTTGCGATATTGAAAAGCGTTGTGTACTCCTTTTCCCCGTAGGTCAGAAAGCCCCCTGTTGCAAAGCTGGAGTCAAGTGTTCCAGACGAATCAATTTTGTAGACAATGCCATTTCGGGAGACGCCCGAAAGGGCCGTTGGGCTTTCCTCATCATAATATCCTGCGACTAGAAGAGAGTTGTCCGGCAAGGCGAGCATGTCCATTATCTGGACGAGCTTGGGTAACACATCAATCCTGACAACAGTAGCCGTAATTGTGAGAGGAAGAGGTTCTTCGGGGGGCGTAGTTTCTTGTGACGAGGTGGTCGTTGTTTCTGAATATGAACTTGCCCCTCCGCAGCTATACAGGGTGAAAATGATGACAATAAAGACTGTAAGTTTGATGAGTTTTCGCACAGGCATGCTGCCCCCCCCCAGCTGTTAACTAATTCGATAAAGTTATTCGTGGGAAGATATAGTATTTTATGACATCTTGGCCGACAAGAAAAACCTAATCAACAATGAGTGGATGTCAGGCTGGTTACAACGGCAACAGGTTAATGGAAAAACAAAGGGCCAAGGAGTTTTGGGGTTGGATTTCCCCTTCGCCCTTGGCCCTTGCCCTTTTGCCGATGTTGATGTTTTACGCGTTGTTAAGTTCGTCGATGTATTTCTCGGCGACGATGGCGGCGACTGCGCCGTCGCCGACCGCGGTGGCGATCTGTTTGAGCAGTTTTTTGCGCACATCGCCCGCCGCAAAAACACCTGGAATGGAGGTGCGGCACTCGCTGTCGGTGAGAATGTGACCGTCCGCATCGAGTTCAAGAATGTCGGCGAGAAAGTGCGCCTTGGGTGTGACGCCGATGGCG
>RFIO01000024.1 GCA_003695205.1 Deltaproteobacteria bacterium | reverse complement strand
GCCGCCGTTCTGGAGCGCGACCGCTACAGCGAGAGCATCGGCGTGCGCAACGACTGGCCGACCCTGGCACTGCTGCTCGACCGTGCCCTTGCCGACATCGACGAGGCCGAGATGCTCGCCCTGCAGCAGAAGTGGCTCGGCCCGGAAAGTGTTCCGGCCCCCATGCTGTCGCCGCCCCTGCTCTGGGCACTGACCGCGCTGCTGACAGGCGCCGTTCTGCTCAGCGGCGGGACCCTGGTCTGGAACCGCCTGCTGCGTTCTCAGGTCCGACAGCGAACCCGGCAGCTGGAAGAACAGATCGCCCAGCTGGAACAGACGCGGCAGGCTCTGGCCGAGAGCGAACAACGCTTTCGCTCGATCTTCAACACCACTGGCGATGCACTCTTCATTCACGACCTGGACACCGGCCAGATTCTCGACGTCAACCAGACCATGTGCGACATGTATGGCCTGACCCGAGAGGAGGCGTTGCGCTGCAGCATTGAAGATTTGAGCTCCGGCATCCCGCCCTGCACCCAAAAAGAGGCGATGATGTGGCTCGACCGGGCCATGGCCAATGGCCCGCAGCTGTTCGCATGGCAGGCCAGACGCAAAAACGGCGAGCTGTTCTGGGTCGAGGTCAACATGCGCCGGGCGCTGATCGGTGCCAGTGAACGAATCATCGTCTCCGCGCGCGACATCTCGGAACGCCTTAAAGCCCGGCAGGCTGCCGAAACAAGCAACCGCGAACTGCAGGCCCTCAACCGGCTTCTTACCGTCTGCGCCGGCCCCCTCAACATCGACAGACTGCTGGAGCGAATCCTGGATGAAACCTGCGCCCTGACCGGTCTGGAGGGCGGCACCATCTGCTTCGTCGATGATGATGCAACCCTGCATCTGGCCACCCATCGCAACGCCTCGCACGAAACCGTGGCGGACCTGTCGACCCACGTCATCCGGGTCGGCGACTGCCTGTGCGGCAACTGCGCTCTGAACGGGATCCCGCTCATCCTCGAGGACCGAGAACAGGTGCTGCGGTACGCCACGCGCGAGGCGACCCGCAACGAACAGATCCACTACCACGCCGCCTTCCCGCTCAACAGCGGCCGGCGCTGCGTCGGCGTCCTCTGCCTGTTCACTCGAACCAGCTTCAAACCGGACCCGGCCCATATACGCATAATCGAAACCGTCGCTCCGCAGCTCGGCATCGCCATGGACAATGCCCGACTGTACCGCCAGAGTCGGGCCCATGAAGCATTGCTGGAAAAGCGGGTCGCCGAGCGCACAGCCGAGCTGGAACAGGCCAACGACCGGCTCAAGGAGATCGACCGGCTCAAGTCAATGTTCATCGCCAGCATGAGCCACGAGCTGCGCACACCGCTCAACTCGATCATCGGTTTTTCCAGCATCCTGCTCAACGAGTGGACCGGCCCGCTCAACGACGAGCAGAAGGAGAATCTCGATACCGTACTACGCTCCGGCCGACATCTTCTGGCACTGATCAACGACGTCATCGACGTCTCCAAGATCGAGGCCGGACTGCTGGAGGTCGAGACGGAACGGTTCGACCTGGCCGGGCTGCTGCGGGAAATGCACGACACCTTTGCCGGTGAAGCCGCGGAGAAGGGACTCGAGCTGACCATTGAACCTGCGGCCATTGAACTGACCGCCGACCGGCGCCGGCTCTGGCAGATACTGGCGAACCTGGTCGGCAACGCGATCAAGTATACCGAGCGCGGCAGGGTCGAGGTATCGGCCGGGCGGACAGCGGATGGCAGGGGGCTGCGCCTCGAAGTCCGGGATACCGGCATCGGCATTGCGCAGGAGCAGCTCAGCGAGCTGTTCCAGCCGTTCCGGCGCCTCGAATCACACCTGACCACAGAGGTGCCCGGCACCGGGCTCGGGCTCTACCTGACCCGCAAAATGATCGAGGACATCTTCGCCGGCAGTATCGACATCACCAGCCGGCCGGGCGCTGGCAGCGCCTTCACCGTCATCCTGCCGGACATCGTCGCTGTGGAAACGTCCAAAGGGGAGACCGTTTCATGACCGACGTTCTGATCATCGAGGACAATGCCGACAACGCCCGCATTCTGACCTACGCCCTGGAGCGCGCCGGGCTGCGGGTGCGCCATGCCCGCACCGGCGAGGACGGCCTTGACCAGATCAGGGCCCGGCGCCCCGACCTGGTCGTCATGGACATCGGCCTGCCGGGTATCGACGGCATCGAAACCACCCGCCGGCTGCGCGCCTTTGAACCGAAACTGCCAGTGGTCGCCATCACCAGCTTCGCCATGAAGGGTGACCGCGAGCAGGTGCTGGCCGCCGGCTGCAACGGCTATCTGGAAAAGCCCTTCGACCCGATCACCGTGGTCGAGAACATACTCACTTTCGTCGAGGCTGCACATGAAAGTTCTGATCGTTGACGACCGGTCCGAGGACCGGGCCCTGCTGAAACACTACCTGCAGCGCCTGGCCGAGAAGATCGTAGAGGCCTCCGACGGTGCCGAGGCCCTCGACCTGGCGCGTGCGGAGACGCCCGACCTGATCATCTCCGACGCCCTGATGCCGGGCGTGGACGGCTTCGAACTTTTGCGCCGCATCCGGAAAGACGACCGGCTCAGAGCTATTCCCTTCATCTTCTATTCGGCCGTCTACACCGGCGACCGGGACCGCAAATTGGCCCTGGCCCTGGGCGCCGACGATTTCATCGCCAAGCCGCTGGAGCCGGATGCCTTCATCCGACGCCTGCGTCGGGCCATGGAGGAACTGCCACACCGCAGCCGGCAGACCGATCCGAAATTGCTGCAGCAGGACGAAGCCTACCTGCGCTCCTACAGCCAGATGGTCGCCGCCCGCCTTGAGGAGAAAGTCGCCGAACTGGAACAGGCCAACCGCAGGCTGCGCATGAATGAGCGCCGCTACCGCAACTTGTTCAACAGCATGCGCGATGTCGTCGTTGTCGCCACCCTCGACCGCATCTTCCTCGACGCCAACCAGCCGGCCCTGCGCGACACCTTCGGCTACGAGACGGAGGAGATCGTCGGTCGCCGGGCCGACATCCTCTACGCCGACCGCGAGATGTTCGAACTGACTGGCCGGGAGTTCTTCGACCGCCCCGAGGCAGTCCCCGGCCGCATACTCGAGGTCCGCTACCGGCGCAAGAACGGCGAGGTCTTCACCGGTGAACTCTACGCCCTGAAGCTGCTGGACGAGTACGGTCACCCGGTCGGCAACATCGGCGTCATTCGCGACATCACCGAACGGCTGCACATGAAACAGCAGCTGCTGCAGGCCCAGAAGATGGAGTCGATCGGCACCCTGGCCGGAGGCATCGCCCACGACTTCAACAATATCCTCACCGTAATCATCGCCCTGGGGGGGCTGACCCTGAGCAAGATGGCGTCAAACGACCCTCTGCGCGGCAACATGGAGGAGATTCTCAAGGCTGGCGAGCGTGCGGCAAAGCTGACGAAGGAGCTGCTGCTGTTCAGCCGTCGCCAGCCCATGGACCGCAAGCCGGTCGACCTGAACGGCATCGTGCACCGGGTGGAAACCTTTCTCGGCAAGATTATCGGCGAAGACATTCTGCTCAGTATCCTGCCGTACCCGGAACCCTTGACCGTTGACGCTGACAGCCACCAGCTGGAGATGGTGCTGATGAACCTGGCCACCAACGCCCGCGATGCCATGCCCGGCGGCGGACGCCTGCAGATCACCACCGGTCGGGTCGACTTCGACCTGGACAACTACGCCAGCCATGACGTCAAAAAGCCGGGAGCGTACGCTCTGCTGACCATCAGCGACAGCGGATGCGGCATGGACGAGGAGACCCGGCAACGGCTGTTCGAGCCCTTTTTCACCACCAAGGAGACCGGACGCGGGACCGGCCTGGGCATGGCCGTGGCCTACGGCATCATCGAGCAGCACGACGGTGCCATCGAGGTTATCAGTGCCCCTGAAAAAGGGACCAGTTTCCGCATCTACCTGCCTCTGACGACCGAAGAGGCTGAAAGACGGGAATCCGAGAATTCGCCGACCAGCCGGCTGGAGGGGAAGGAAACCCTGCTGCTGGTCGAGGATGACGACATGGTGCACAACCTGCTGGCCAATCTGCTGCGCGAATTCGGCTACCAGGTGCTCGAAGCCACCAACGGCGACGAAGCTCTCAGGCGCTTTGCCGCCGCCGAGGGGAAGATCGATCTGGTAGTCACCGACCTGGTCATGCCGGAAAAGGGCGGTGCCGACATTGCCGACCACATTCGGGCACGCTACCCGGACATGCCGATCGTCTTCACCACCGGTTACGCCCCCGATGCCCTGCAGCAGCGCCTTGCTGCCCTGCCGCGCACCTGCCTGCTGAGCAAGCCCCTGACGCCGACAACCCTGATGGGCGCCATCCGAACGCTGCTGGACAGGGAAACAAACGGATAAACAAAAGGCCCGCGACAAAACGTCGCGGGCCCAGCCTGACGGGATTGATACCGTCTACTTCTCGTAGACCAGGGTGCGAACCAGACCGATGGTCGAACCACCATCCATGGTTGGTGTGTCCTGGATGGCGATGACCTTGTGAATCTGGTTCTCCACCAGGAAAGCATTCACCCTGGCATCGAGTTCTTCAAGTTCGCGCCGTGTTTTGAACGGCTGCAGCGGTTCTCCGAAGGTCTTGACCTGAATCATGGTCACCTCCCTCCGGGCGGAATCAGATCTGCACGACCTCCTTGACGCCCGGAATATTCTCTTTCAGGGTCCGCTCGATCCCCATTTTCAGGGTCATGGTCGACATCGGACAGGACCCGCAGGCACCGGTCAGCCTGACGCTGACCACGCCGTCATCGGTGACATCGACCAGTTCGACATCGCCACCATCGGCCTGCAGCGCCGGCCGGACCTGATTCAGAACTTCTTCCACCTGAGCTTTCATGCGTTCCTCCGTAGGGTTGTTGTTTCAGTATAGGCCCCAGATGCCTTGCGGGCAAGCCGCCCGGCGGCATCGGAGCCGTTCGTCAACCTATTTCGATGGCCGAAATCGGCCGCTGGCAGGCCAGCTCAACCGGCCCGAGGCCCTTGCCCTGCACCAGGACCTTGAAGGTTTCCCCCATACCGCCTTCGGGCAGGATCAGGTTCTTCAGGGTCAGACGCAGCGCCTGGGCACGTACCGGGTCGGTTTCCAGCGCCTGCAGCCGCATCAGTTCCTCGACAAAGCCGAGGGCCATGAGAAACCGGTACTGCTCGCCGAACCAGAGGGTTTCGAGCCCCTCTTCCTCGCCGGCCCTGATCAGGGCGCCGAAATCGACATGGCTGGTCATATCCTGACAGCCGATGTGGGCAAAGACATCTTCGTGGCTGCGATGACGGTGGTAGCAGAGCAAAGTCCCCCGGCGCCGGTGCGGCGCATAGAGTTCTTCGGTCGGATAGCCGTAGTCGATGGTCAGCACCAGGCCGCTCTCCAGCACCTGGGCCACCTTGCGCATCCAGTCGACCGCCGCCAGATTGACCTCGCCCCGGCTGCCTTCGAGCGGGCCGGCCCCCAGCCAGTCGATGTGGGCCTGGATCCTGCCGGTGGACGGCTGGCCGACCACCTCAACCAGCCGATCGTCTTCGACGCCGACATGAATTTCGCGCAGGCTGCCGTCAGACTTTTCCACCAGGTGTACTGGAAAAGCGTCAACCAGTTCGTTGGACAGGATCACGCCGGTCATACCGGACAACTCGTCCAGCTCGCACCAGCGCACCCGGTCGGCATGGGCGGCCAGAAGTTCCCGCTGGCGACGGCGGTGTTCCGGGCCGACCTCGACCAGGGCGTAATCGACCGCAGCGTAACAGTCCGGATACTCATCCCGCAGGCAGTCGAGGATATCGAGAGCCAGGTGCCCCTCGCCGGCCCCCTGTTCGGCGACGGTCATGGCACCGGAGCCGAGCAGCTGCCAGGCCTGAACCAGCTGGCGGGTCAGCAGGCGGCCGAACATCCCATGCACACTGCTGGATGTGTAGAAATCTCCCTGCTTGCCGATGCGCCGGCGAGGCGTCATGTAGTAGCCATGCTCGGGATGATAGAGGCAAAGCCCCATGTACTCGGCGAAGGGCATCGGGCCTTCGGTACGAATGCGCTGGCGAATCAGCTCTTCGAGTTGGCTGTTGTGGTCCTTATCGGGCATGGATCCTCGTCCTGCGGGATTTGAAGGCCGGATTCTACCTGAGACGGAAAAGCGTGACAAGACAAAGGTGACTTTTTTGCTCGGATTTAATCGTACAGATTTT
>RFIO01000186.1 GCA_003695205.1 Deltaproteobacteria bacterium | reverse complement strand
CCCCTGTCTGACTTCTCCCCCCCGCAACCCCGGCGGAGGCCCCGGCACAGCCCGCCAGCATCAGACCGACCAGGAAACCGTACGTCGCTGCAACACGCCCCATGGAAAGTGCCCCTTTTTCGCCGTAGCTCGATGGCGCCCCCCCGCCTCGAGGCCGACCGACCGGACGGAGGGGCGCCGCGTAGACTGTTGTGCGGCCGGCCTGGTTTCGCCATACCATATCCCAGTACCATTAGGGATGCCAGGGTCGCGTGTCCGGCTGCCGGTACGGCCTGGTAGGAAGGCCGATCTCCGTCATAGAGAAAGCCTATTGCATTCCGGCTTGCAACCTTCCTTTTTTTTATCTACAATAGGCTCGGCGTTCATGGTTCCCGGACGCCGCACCTTGTGATACGGTGGGGAGCATGAAAAAACGCAACGACTCTCTGCCAGAATCGGATAATTCCCTCGAACCCGAGTCACGACAGACGCCTGGTCGGGCGAATGGGGAAACCGACGGCGCCGACGACCTCGTGACTCAAGCACTGATGGCTCGGCCCGGGGTATCCATCCGGACACGTCTCACTATTGGCTTTCTTATCATTTTCTTTGTCGCACTTGGCGCGACCGCGGTCACCTGGATCATCGTGTTCCGGCTGGACGAGGTGGAGGTTCCGGCGGGCTGGAGCCAGGTTGCCAGCGACGTGATTGCCCAGAAGTATTTCCGCAAGGCGGGTGTGCCGGCCCGGCTGCGGCGCGTGCGCGAGAAGGGCGTGCCGGAATTCCTGTGGCGTTCGGTGCCCGACGGCGACGATGTGGAGACGGGGGGCGAGACCTCGTCCAAGCAGGTCTTCGACCGGCTGGCCGGGGCCTGGGCCTACTGGGGCTGGAAGGGCGGCTATTTCAGCACCGAAGAAGACGCGCGCGCCTATTATGACGAGATGCGCTACATGCTGGCGACGCAACGCGCCGCGCCGAACTCGCCGCAGTGGTTCAACACCGGCCTGCACTGGGCCTACGGCATCGACGGTCCCAGCCAGGGGCATCATTATGTCCATTACCGGACCGGCAAGCTGGTGAAGTCGAAATCGGCCTACGAACACCCGCAGCCGCATGCCTGCTTCATCCAGTCGGTACAGGACGATCTGGTGAACGAGGGCGGCATCATGGATCTGTGGG
>RFIO01000023.1 GCA_003695205.1 Deltaproteobacteria bacterium | reverse complement strand
CGGATGGTGAACCACATCGGCACGCCGCAACAGAGGATCCCGCGTCAGGATGTCAAATCCCGTCAACGCCCGGACCCCGGTGCGAACCAGGTCGGAAAGACTGCCCGCCTGGCAGGGACGACTTTCAAGCTGGAAATGATCGCCGCAAGACTCGAAGAAAGGCCGGGCCGGCTCGTCGCAAAGAACGGAAAAGGTCCACTCGCGCGGCAAAAATGCAAGCCCCTGCAACAGCCCCCGCAGATAGGTGTCGACCCCTCCGCTGCCCGGGACAAATCCCATGCAGTTGATTACCGCGCGCATCAGCCGGCCCCATTCCCCGTTAGACGCCGGTAGTCTTCATCCAGCAGTGATTTCCGGCGAAAGGTCAGTTTGAGGAGCCTGGCAGTTGCGGGGTGACACAGGATGGCAAACAGCCAGGCCGGGACCTTCCTGCGGCTGAGCAGATGAATGTCACGCCCGTTGGAAACGAAATGGCACCCCATGGACCTGGCGATGGCGCGCAGACTTTCGGTGCTGTAAAAGGCCACGTGCTGACCATGGTCCAGACCGTAGTACCACCAGTCCCCGGGACGGGGGGTCGGTTGTGGCAGCAGCTGTGTGGTAAACAGCAGGTTGCGCGCAACGGAAAGAATCTGCCGGAATTCGGCCAGGGGGTCGACAAAATGCTCCGCGACTTCCACCGCTGTCGCCAGTTCGTAGGTGGTTTCTCCGGACAAGTCCGCTTCAAGCCCCGCCGAAAAAAGGTTCCGGCTATAGCGGTCGAACCAGTAAAAGTCCCAGCCGGCGTCTCTCATCAGCCGGACAAGAAGACCGTTACCCGCCCCGTAATCCAGAAACGGCCCGTTTCCGTTGAACAGCCCCCCGATGACGGCCGAGGCCACATCCCGAATATAGAGGGCCCTGCTGACGAGCCCGGCGTCTGTGGCGGCAATGGCGTTGTCGGCGTAGGTCGACGCCAGCCATTCCGGGTTTCGCACCTGCACAAAACCGCACCCGGAACATTGAAGATAGACTGCCTCGACACCGATGCCCAGACGGGCACGGGCAAACTCCTCATTTCGGCCGGAGCAGATGGCACATCTCATCGGCGCGGGCCTCCAAGAAGACCGAGGACGCGCCTGACGAGTCCGGGATGACGGAACATGCGGGCCGAGGTAAATTCATCGGCAAGTCGATGGGGCAGAACGTCTGAGGGATGCGACAGGGGAAACGGCATCGTCTCGACGGGCAATCCGGCGAATGGACTGTAGCCGGTCGTACGGGTCGCGTCAGGCCCGAAACCGACATTGCTGACCAGGTTGACCTCCGGAACGATGTTGACCATGTGCTCGCGCCAGCAACTCAGCAGCCAGCGACAGGCCCAGGAATCAATTTCCCCGAGGTAGACCTTTTCCAGCACATCTTCCCAGTAGGCTATTTCCCTGGAGGAATCGAGAACATCCCGCAGTCGTTTCCGGTCCCGGAAATCGGGCCAATGGATCATGTCCGCGTCGTTGCAGCGCCAGGCTCTGCGCCAGGTGGCCCACCCCCAGCAATGGCTGTAGCGGGAGAAGTAGTAGCTGCAATCGGTCCGACGCCGGCCGAGCTGAAAATTGCCTCCACTCACCTGGGCAATGCGGTTGTCCTCCGCGTACCGGTGAAGAAGCTCATCGCAGAATCGGAAAAAGGAGTTGTCCGGAACACAGTCATCTTCGAGGATGACAGCCCTCTCCTCCTGTTCAAAAACCCTGTCCAGCCCGCTGACGATACGGCGCATGGTACCGAGGTTGACCTCAGAAATATCGGTGACCAACCGGCACGGCCAGGACGGCGCCGAGACAATCTCGAGAACCTGCCTGCACAGTTCCGGGTCCTCGCCATATCCAGGTCGCGGGCCGTCGGCAATGACATAAAGTGATTCCGGCCGGGCTTCGGCAATTTTCTCAAAGACCGCCCTGGTCGTGTCGGGTCGGTTGAAGACCAGCAGGACGACCGGACTGCGGACCTTGTAGGGCGACTCGTTCATTGCGCAGTCCCCCTCCCGCGCCGAACGGCAATGACAGTGAGATTTTCACGCAGGGACGGGAACAGCCGATACAGGATTCGGGCCAGCCACCGGGGAGAATGGGGGGTGAAGAAGTACCGTCGTCTCACGACAAAGCCGCATCCTTCCAGCAGCTGAACCGCCTCTCCCATAGTATATTCACGCCAGTGGATTCCGACCAGCATGTTGCCCCGGCCGTCTGCCTGAGCGAAAAAGTCATCGACGGCATTGTGTATCGAGCGGCCAAGCAGCAGACTGACGCGGTTGTGCGCCGAGGCGAGGTTCGGCAGGGACAGGTAGAAGAAGGCGTCCGGCTTCAGGATCCGGCCGACCTCTCGCAGGGCCGGCACCGGGTTGAAGTTGAAATGTTCGAAGGTTTCACAGGCGATGACGCAATCGAAACTATGGTCCGCAACTTCGATGCGACCCTTCTCGAGGTTGACGGACAGCATGTCGATCCCGTCCCCGGAATAGGCCATGGCCAATCGGGGATTGGCCATGAATTCCGGAATGTCGAGAGCGGTCACCCGGAACCCGAGCCGTGCCAGCACCCTGCTGACTACCCCGAGGTAGGCCCCGATCTCGAGAATCCTGATCTCGTCGAAGGGCCGTCCCTGGAAGAGATCCAGGATGTCGGCAATCGTTCTGGCGTAGGACCGGCGCGCGTTGACAAGGTAGGCCCATTCACCGGCTCCGTCGTTCCTGTCGAGCAGATCGATGGGATTTCTCTGGTAGCCTGCCAGGACCTCGTCCAGCAGATGGGAGAAACGGCTGTCAGTCAAAGCTTCATCCCTTTCAGCATCCCGTTACCCTCACCCCGCAAGGGATCGTGCCAGATCCAGGTAGCAACGGGCGATCCGTTCCGGCGCGAATCGTTTTTCCACACTGGCGCGACATCGGCTCGCCCTCTCCGGGTCGGGGCCATCTTCGAGCAATTTCCCGGCCAGGTCAACCAGCCCGTCGAGATCGCCGCAAGGCACCAGTTCTCCGTTTTCACCGGGCAAGATCAGCTCCCTGTTGCCGCCGACATCGAAGGTGAGCATGGGGACCCCGCAGAAGGAAGCTTCCAGCAAGGCCATGCTGAAGTTCTCGATCAGGGTCGGAGAGACCCCGAAACTGCAGGACTTGACCCGGGCCAGCACCTCCCGGGTCGGTAACCGCCCCGGAACGTGCAGAACGGCACAGGCGGGCAGTTCAGCGAGTTGCCGTCGCAGGTCGGGATCGATTTCACCCGAGAGATAGAATCCCGTCGCCGTCCGGATGCCCGCGACCAGCCTGCGAATGAATGGGACGACATGGCGGCGGCCCTTGAACGGGCTGCCGGCTGACGGGATGTAGATGACGGGGGCCTCGGCGGCAAGACCCATTTCCGCGCGAAGATCAAAGGGGGGGACCTCATCGATCAGCTGCAGATCGACCGCGTTGGGAATAACCCTGACCTCGCCGGAAAATTCGAAGGTTTCCCGGAAGACTCCTTCCATGTAGCCGGACGGGCAGACAACGGCATCAACCCGGCGCAGCGCCCTTTGCTCCAGCGCCGTCGCGGCCTCAACATCGACGCGGCTGAAATGGTCGGCGCCGGGCATGTCCAGAAAACGCCGGGGGTTGTGATGCGACACCTGTATCAGGGCGGCGTCGGTCTTCTTCAGGAAAAGAGCTGGTACGCCATGGTCCGGAACAATCAGGGCGTCGGCAGGCCAGCGACGAAGGCTGCGGTTGAGCTTCAGCGTCCCCGGCACACAACCCAGAATGTCGGAAAGCTGGTAGGCGGTACCCCGCGACCGTTTGGCCTTGAGATACAGCCATGCACAGATATCAAGAACCTTTCGCTGCCAGGCACACGCGCCGTGACGATTTATGTCAGCGTCTTCCGACCCGCCCCCCCGCTCGTTGAAGGTCAGCAAGCGGGTTCTGGCTCCGGCGTCGGCAAGGGCCCGATAGAGATTGTAATGGGCATTGGCCACCCCACCGGTAGCGTGGGGGGGCGCCGAAGGGGCCGCGACAGCAATGTCCACGAGGTTCATCATGCAGCTCTTCCGCGCCGGTTCTTCAGGATATTCACAAGGTGCCCCAACCTCTGCCAGGGTGAAAAGCGGCAAAAGCGCGCCAGGGACGAATCGCGCCAGATGAGCCTGCTTCGGTGCGTGGCAACGGCGGACTGCAGGCAGACATAGGCAAGCCGCCGGGCAAGTTCCCGCGAAAACTCCGGTTCAGGGCAGACCTTTTTCTCGCGATTCCGGTCCTGCAGCCGTTCCAGCCAGTTTCTGGCAGCCATGGCGAACGCCTCACCATAGTCCGGCATCCAGAGGGCCAGCTTCCGATGCAGTTCCATTTCGCGGTCGTCCGGCTCGATACCCAGGCGCAGCAGCCAGGAGCGTCGCACCCGGTCGGCCGCTTCCGCCTGGTCACGGCCCAATCGCGCCCCGACACTTTGAGGATGGAGACGGTATCGCAGCAGGACCTCGCCAAGGTTGGCGAATGCCCCCGCGTCATGCAGGCGACTCCAAAGCTCGTAGTCTTCGGCATGTCGGTAACGCTCGTCATAACGGATGCCCTGGTCGGAGAAAACGTTCCTGCGAATCATCATAGTTGGATGGTACAGGCAGGATTCGAAGACCAGGGTGGAGAGAATCTCACCATGCCCCTGGGGGGACTTCCAGACCCGGGCGGAACCATTGCCGAAACTCTCCTGCCAGCTGCCGCAGGCGACCACCTCATGGTGAGCATCCATGAATGCCACCTGGCGCGCCAGGCGATGCGGCAGACAGATATCATCAGCATCCATACGTGCCACATAGTCTCCCTTGCATGCCTCGAGCCCGTTGTTCAGGGCCGCGACGATACCGAGGTTTTTCGGGTGGCGGATCAGGCGTACCCGGGGGTCTGAAAAAGATTCGACAACATCCTGGCTGCCATCCGTGGAACCGTCATCAACCACCAGCAGTTCGAAATCATCGAAACTCTGCCCGAGTACACTCGCAACGGCCTCTTCGAGCCAGGGGCGGGCGTTGAAACACGGCATCAGCACGGAGACCCGGGGATATCTATCAGTCATCGTCAACATCCATCAGGGTCCAGTTCGGGCAGTAAAGTCGGCTGGCATCGCGCCGGGCATCGGCAAACCAGCGACTCGGCGCGATTACGAGTCCGTCCGGGTTCCGTTGCAGCCAGGCGCCCCACCAGCTGAAGGAGCTGTTGGCCAGCACCGCGTGGCGGCATCTGCTCATCAGCCACAGGTCTTCGGCCGGCGAAACGTCCCTGGCGGGGACATGAACCGCGGGCAGGGACAGGTCCAGTTCATTCCGGCACCAGTGAGGGTCATCGGAAAAGACGAAAACCCTGGCATTCGGCTGATATTCAGCAATACGGGCGATGGCACGCCGATAGTAAGCCGGAGGCAGAAGACCATGACAGGCCCGGGCTCGCGGATTGGTGACATAATCCCCTCGCCGGACATGCAAGGCTACGGCTTCAGAGTCTTGAATCTGCCGGTGCAGCTCCTTTCCCTCGGCTGAGAGCGGCTGGCGCAGAGAGAAATCCCCGGCCAGAACCGCACCGATATCGGCGAAATAGGTCTCCGACTGCCAATACCCGCTCAACAGGCTGTGATCAGGGATTTCCAGGAATTCGGACGCCGTCAGCCCGCCGTGCTCCTGCACCACCCGTTCGATTCGCGCCCGGCCAGCGACAAGTGAGAACAGGCGCCCCCTGATCCGGCCCAGGGGGCCGGTTTCGAACAGGGCAAGCTGAGCACGCTCATCCTCCGTCACCAGGCGGGCCTTGACCCCAAAGGCCCCCAATTCGTATTTGCGCGGCGTATCCCCGGCGGCCGGGTCCAGCAGGGCCCTGTCATCCAGAACCAGCTCCGTCTGGCGGGCCAGGCTCATCCGGCGCCCCGCGGCATACTGAAACATCTGGTTGCCGAGTCCTCCCATCAGCCGAACGAAAATCATCCCGCCTCCTCTTCCGCTGCCGGGCGGCGCTTCAGAAGGTCGAGGTAAAGATTTTCATAGCGGCCGGCCAGTTTTTCCCAGGTATGACTCTCCCGCCAGCAGGCATGGGCTGACAGTGCCGCCCGACGACGCAAATCAGCATCCCGCCACCACCGCTCCAGCATCGTTGTGCTCTTGCCGACATCGATGTGCGCCAGCCCGCGGTCGTCGAAATTGGTAGGCAACAAGGCGCCGCCGCCGGTCCAGGCGACGATTTCGGCCGCATT
>RFIO01000185.1 GCA_003695205.1 Deltaproteobacteria bacterium | reverse complement strand
GCTGTGCGCGAAGACAAGGGGGGTGATCATCATGCTCAGGGCGATGATGGCCAGGGTGACCTGATAGGTCTGGAGGGACACCAGTTCGAGGCGGGCGGCCTGCCCGAGGAGCAGGAAGGAGAATTCACCGACCTGAAACAGGGCTAGGCCGACCAGCAGGGCGATGCGTGCCGGATAGCCACAGACCAGGGCGGCTGCCGAGGCACCTGCTGTTTTCAGCAATGACAGCAGGATGAGTCCGCCAAGTACCAGGAAGAGATTGTCGGTCAGGGTGCCGATGTCGACCAGCATGCCGACGGAAATGAAGAAGATAGCCAGAAAGGTGTCGCGGAATGGGACGATATCGGACAGGACCTGGTGGGCGTAGTCGGAGTCGGACAACGCCATCCCCGCCAGGAATGCTCCCAGGGCCAGGGAAAGACCGGCCTCGTGCGTCAGCCAGGCCGTTCCCAGGACGATGAATAGGATACAGATGCGGAACAGTTCCCGGGCTCTCGTCGCCAGGATGGCCCTGAGAAGCGGGTTGAGGCCTTTGCGGGCGAACAGTACCAGCCCGACCAGAAGCAGCAGGGCCTTGAGAATCGCCAGTGGCGCAAAACCAGCCTGCCTGCCTGCCAGAACCGGAAGCAAAACCATGAAAAAGACCACCAGGATGTCCTGGGCCAGCAGGATGGCCAGGCTGGCCCGACCGTGCGGCGAATCGGTCGAGCCCCTTTCCTGGAACAGCTTGAGGACAACCGCGGTGGAAGAAAGGGTCAGGGCCATGGCAAGTGTCGCCGCCGTTGCCGGTGTCAGACCGGCTGTCCATAGCAGGGCCAAAATGGCCAGACCGGTGACCAGGGTCTGCACGGTGCCGCCGCGCAGCAGCAGGGTTTTGAATCGCAGCAGGCGCCCGGGCGAGAATTCAAGGCCGATGCTGAACAACAGCAGGATGACGCCGAGTTCGGCCGCCAGGGCGACTTCAGCCTCGTTGGCGATCAGGTGCAGGCCGGAAGGGCCGAGGATGATGCCGGCAATCAGGTAACCGACCACGGGTGACTGGCGCAGCCGGCTGCAGCCCCAGGCGACCGCCAGGGCGAGTCCGAGCAGGACGAGCAGATCGGCGAGGAAGGCGGTCTCCATGCGGCGGTCCTTTCAGGGAGTGCCGGAAGGGGGAGGCGACAGGGGTGACAGCCAGAAGTCGCTGGCTGTCACCGGATCATAGTAACGCAGTCGATCGCCGACCTGGATGGGGTTCGATTTGGCCGCAGGGTCATTTTCATGGATCAACCGGTCAATGGTCAGCATCAGCCCCAGCCAGGGACCGCGCCGGGCGATGGCCTGGCGGGCGTAGGCGGAGCAGGTCGGATACATGGGGCAGCGGTCGCCGTCGACCCGGGAGATGGTGGTCTGGAAAAACCGGATGGCCTGGTCGAAGGGGGCACCTTCCCGGGCGGTGGGCTTCACCGTTTGCCTGGGCGCGTCCCAGGGGTTCCAGTCTGCAGCGCCCGCGACGGAGGCGAGCAGGAGCAGCAGGACCGCGAAGAGAACCTGACGGCCGAGAGTCATGGTTTTTTCGACTTTCTGTTTTGCTGCAGGTTTCGAATCCAGGCCAGCCTCTCGCCGATGGTCTTTTCGTAGCCGCGGTCGGTGGGACGGTAGAAGCTGGTCCCTTCCAGCTGTTCCGGCAGATGTGACTGGGGCGCCACTCCTTCCTCGTAGTCGTGGGCGTAGCGGTAGTCGCGGCCGTAGTCGAGTTGCTTCATCAGCTTTGTCGGAGCGTTGCGCAGATGTTTGGGTACCGGCAGGGCGCCGCTTTTGCGCACTTCGGCCTGGGCCTTTTTGATGCCGATGTAGCTGGCGTTGCTCTTGGGCGCCGAAGCCAGGTAGGTCACCCCCT
>RFIO01000184.1 GCA_003695205.1 Deltaproteobacteria bacterium | reverse complement strand
CTTGCGGCCGATATCCCGCTGACAGAGGGGCCCCAGGTGGTAGAGGGCCTCAAGGGTGCCGAACTGCCCCACCGTCAGCCCGGCATCGGCCAGATGGCGACAGGTATCCGCGGTCACCGTCTCGGTGCAGCGCAGCAGGTTGATGTAGGCGTTCAGGGCGCGGCGTTCAGCCTCGCTCCCCGCATGGCGGCTGGGCATCTCAATCTCCTCAATCCGTCTATATGGTTCAAGTTTAAACTATTGAGGTTTGCGGCGTCAAAAAAGGCCGGCCCACGAAAGGGGACCGGCCTGAAGGATCGCACCCGGCGGGAATCAGAATTCGGCGTGACCGGGAGTGCGGGGGAAGGGAATGACGTCGCGGATGTTTTCCATGCCGGTCACATACATCAGCAGGCGCTCGAAGCCGAGGCCGAAACCGGCGTGCGGACAGCTGCCCCAGCGGCGGATGTCACGGTACCACCAGAGCGGTTCCATCTCCATTCCCAGCTCCCGCATACGCGCATCGAGCCGGTCGAGACGCTCCTCGCGCTGGGAACCGCCAATGATCTCACCGACCCGGGGCACCAGAAGGTCCATGGCGGCAACGGTGCGGTCATCGTCATTCTGTCGCATGTAGAAGGCCTTGATCTCTTTCGGATAGTCGGTGACGAAGACTGGCCCGCCAACCACCTGCTCGGTCAGAAAGCGTTCGTGCTCCGACTGCAGGTCGCAGCCCCAGCGCACCGGAAATTCGAACTCGCGCCCCGATTTTTCCAGCTGCTTAATCGCCTCGGTGTAACTCATACGCGCGAACTCGGCCCTGGCCAATTGCTGCAGCTTGTCGATCAGTCCCTTTTCAATACGCTGATCGAAGAAATCGAGATCATCGGCGCAATCCTCCAGCACGAAGCGGACCAGGTAGCGGAGAAACTCCTCGGCCAGATCACAGTCGGCGGCCAGGTCGCAAAAGGCCATCTCCGGTTCGATCATCCAGAATTCGGCGGCATGCCGGCTGGTATTGGAATTCTCCGCCCTGAAGGTGGGACCGAAGGTGTAGACATCGGCAAAGGCGGTAGCGAACAGCTCGGCCTCCAGCTGGCCAGAAACGGTCAGTCCGGACTGCTGGCCGAAAAAGTCTCGGGTAAAATCGACCTGCCCGTCAACGCGCGGCGGGTTGCCGGCATCAAGGGTGGTGACCCGGAACAGCTCGCCGGCCCCCTCGCAGTCGCTGGCAGTGATGATGGGGGTCTGGACATAGAGAAAGCCGCGCTCCTGGAAAAAGCGGTGCACGGCAAAGGCCAGGCGGCTGCGCACCCGGAAGACGGCACCGAAGCTGTTGGTGCGCGGCCGAAGATGCGCGATGGAGCGCAGAAACTCGAAGCTGTGCCGCTTTTTCTGCAGCGGATAGTCGCTATCCGCCGGGCCGAGCAGCACCAGCTCGGTGGCCTTGAGTTCAACTGCCTGCCCCTTGGCCGGCGACTCGACCAGCTCACCGCGCACGGCAACGCAGGCGCCGGTGGCCAACTCCTCCAGGACCGGCGCCAGCGGTCCGGCGCTGTCGGCCACCACCTGCAGGCTGGCAAAGCAGCTGCCGTCGTTGATTTCGAAAAAGGTCACTTCCTTGCCCCGGCGCACGGTACGCAGCCAGCCGCGTACCACGACCTCGGGTCGGGGACGGGCCTCGGCGAGCAGTTCACGGATACGGACCTGGGAACGGTCAGACGCGTTCAGACTGGACATGAATCTCTCCCGGATCATCCGGGCTCCTTTCGGGGTTTCGGCCGGACGGAATCCACCTTCGGCGGCACCGAACCGGCCGGCGGTATTATGACCTGTTCCCGAGGGGGGCTCAAGGGGGAAATGGCGTGCCGCTGGTGCGCGCAGGCACCCTCAGCGGCGGCCGGGCAGCCGGTCGCGCATGCCGGGATGACAACCGTTGCAATGACTCATGGGGAAGGCGACCCGCATGTGGCAGGAGCCGCAGTACCAACCGAAAATGTTGCGCTCCATGCTGAACAGTTCAGTGCCGCTGCGCTGGATCTGGAAGATATCCGGATGGCAGTTGGAACAGTCCATCTCGGCGAAATGCTCCCGGTGGGAGAAGCGCACCCCCGACCGGGGTGCCCTGGTGCCCAGCTCCAGGTCACGGGCGAGGTTTGGCGGCAGCCGCATGCGTGTCTGCTGTTCGGTACCCAGTGAATCCTGCAGATCCCGCAGCCCCTCGCGAAGAGCTGCGGCCCAGTCGATACCGTTGCCGAAACGGCTTTCGGGCATGCCGGCGGCGAACTGCTCAAAGCGCCTTTTCAGCGGTTTCAGGTCACGAGTGTGGCAACGCTGGCACTGACGCTTCGGCTGGCTGCTGACCGAAAAGGCAACTTTGCCGTTGTGGCAGGCGCCGCAATGCCGGCCGGCGAGATTACCTGAGCGGGAGATGCCGGTTTCGCCGCGCCGGATGGAAAAACCGAGTTCGAGGTGACAGACCCGACAGGTGTAGCGGCTGCGATGCAGCCAGTGGGGGAAGACCGCGGGATCCATGCGCCCCCCCCTGGCAGGGCGCAGGACAACGTTGCCGTAGCTCCAGGGGGGTCCGTCGGGCGGGATGGTTTCCAGAATCCGACCCAGCTCGCTGCGCGAGCCGCCCTGACCGGACATGGTCGGGACCAGGACCCATAGGACGACCAGCAGGACAAGAACCCGGGTGGCGGTATTCATGATCCCCCCTGGCGAACCGGTTTGCTGTGACAGCGGCCGCAGTCCTTGAGCGGGAAGGCGACGGAGCCGTGGCAGAAGCCGCAGAAGCGGCCGGCAAACAGATCGCGCATGGTGAAGCGGGTCTGGCCGGACTTGAGGACGAACAGGTCGGGATGGCACAAATCGCAGCTGTTCCAGACGGCGTGTTCGCGATGGGAAAAGAGGATGTCCGGCAGCCCGTTGAGTCGGGCATCGAGGCTGACATCCCCCTGGCGATTCTCCAGGCGCGGTCGGTCAAAGGAGACCCCCTCGAGGAAATCAAGCGGCTTGAGGAGTCCCTTGCGGCTGGCAGCGGCCCAATCAACGCCGTTGCCGAAGCGCCCGGCAGGAAGACGCGCGGAAAGTTTTTCGAATTCAGCCCGGATATTGCGGTCCCGGCCGACCGGGAAGGGGCTGTGACAGCGCTCGCAGGTCGAGCCGGCCCCGGACACAATACCGAAAGCGACCCGACCGTTGTGACAGGCACCACACCAGAGCCCGCTTTTGATCTGCTCGCAGGTTATCTCGGTCTGGCCGGCCTGCATGGCAAACCCGATGTCGACATGGCAGAGGCGGCAGGTGTGACGCGACCGGTGCTCCCAATGACGGAAGGGTACCGGGGAGGCAGTCGGATCGTCCGGGGAAAGCACGACGGTGCCGTACTCATGGGGCGGCAGCGGCCGGGTGCGCCGTCCCGTACCCCAGGCCGGCAGTGTCAGCAGCAACACCGCACTCGATATAACCGCCAGCCATCGACAGACGCTCATGTCCCCTCCGTTGATCAGGCTTCCCCGAAGCAGGTTGTCTGCGAGATGGATGCCAGTGCCGGCAGGTCAGGCGATCGACTCACTCAGAAGTTCAAAAAACGCTATGGCCGGGGCCCGTAAATGCTGCCTTTGGGCTTTTCAACCCGGTCGCGACAACACCCCCGGGCCGGGGCATATGCCCCTTTTGTGGGGCAGTTGCCCCGGTTCGGGGATGCCGCCCCCAGCCGTGTGCCGTTACCGGCCGGCAATTGACAGCACGGTCGCGGCCGTTATGGTTGAAGAGTATCCCTTTTGACCCACCAGCCAAAGGAGTCCGCCATGAACAAGACCGTCCGAGACATTTTGCGCAGCAAAGGCCCCGAGGTCTTCTCCATCGACGCCGAGGCAACCGTCTTTGAAGCCCTTGAAATGATGGCCGACAAAAACGTCGGTGCCCTGCTGGTGACAAAAAACGGGAAATGCGCCGGCATGTTCTCGGAGCGCGACTACGCCCGCAGGGTGATCCTGCGCGGTCTGTCATCCCCGAAAACGAAAATCGCCGAGGTCATGACCGACACCATCTGCTTTGCCAGACCGGATCAGACGGTCGAGGAGTGCATGGCGCTGATCACGGAGAAGCGTTGCCGCCATCTTCCGGTCTTCGACGGCGACAGCCTGGTGGGAATGGTTTCGATCGGCGACCTGGTCAAGGCCTCGATCGCCGAAAAGGAATTCATGATCAACCAGCTGGAGAACTACATCCGCCACGGATGAGGCAGACGGCCAGCCGCGCACCGTCTCAGCGGTGCTCGCGGGTCTTGTGGAAGACGATGTCCGGCCACTGCTCCTGCACGTAGCCGAGCCGCCACTCACTGGCGGCCAGGTAGGTGAGATTCCCCTCGGCGTCGCGGGCCAGGTTGGCCTGGTTCTTCTTCTCGAACTCGGCCAGTTTTTTCCGGTCGTCGCATTCGACCCAGCGGGCCGCGGCGAAATCGATCCCTTCGTAGATGGCGTCGACGCCGTATTCGTTCTTCAGCCGCTCCATGGTGACGTCGAACTGGAGTACGCCGACGGCGCCGAGAATCCAGTCGGCACCCAGCAGCGGCCGGAAGACCTGCACGGCACCTTCCTCGGCCAGCTGGGTCAGCCCCTTGTCGAGCTGCTTGACCTTGAGGGGATTTTTCAGTCGCACGCGACGAAAATGCTCGGGCGCGAAGCTGGGGATGCCGGTGAACTTGAGCTCTTCCCGGCTGCTGAAGGTGTCGCCCACCTTGATGGTGCCGTGGTTGTGCAGGCCGATGATGTCGCCGGGGAAGGCCTCCTCGACGTTGGCCCGGTCCTGGGCCATGAAGATGATGGCGTTGTTGAGGCCGACATCCTTGCCGATACGGTGATGCTTCACCTTCATGCCACGCTCGAAACGCCCCGAACAGATGCGCAAAAAGGCGATGCGGTCGCGGTGGGCCGGGTCCATGTTTGCCTGAATCTTGAACACAAAGCCGGAAAACTGCTCCTCGTCCGGT
>RFIO01000183.1 GCA_003695205.1 Deltaproteobacteria bacterium | reverse complement strand
CCAGATTGCCGGAGAGGTCAAAGACTTCAATCCCGACGATTTCATCGAGAAAAAAGAACAGCGCAAAATGGACCTGTTCATCCAGTATGCAGTGGCGGCTGCCGACATGGCGCTGGAAGATTCAGGTTTCACGATAAATGATTCCAACGCCACGCGCGTAGGGGTCCAGGTTGGTGCCGGTCTCGGTGGTCTTCCAACCATTGAAAAATACCACCAGGCTATGCTCGAGGGGGGCTACAGGAAGATTTCCCCCTTTTTCATTCCGATGCTGATCATCAACCTGGCACCTGGTTTCATTTCAATGCGGACCGGTGCCAAGGGGCCGAATCTGTCGTCGGTTTCCGCCTGTGCAACCGGCACCCACTCGATTGGCGATGCCTTTCGGGCCGTTCAGCGCGGGGATGCCGATGCCATGATCTGCGGCGGTTGCGAATCGACTATTACGCCTTTGGGGATCGGTGGCTTCAATGTCATGAAAGCCCTGTCGACCCGCAATGATGACCCGCAGGCGGCCAGTCGCCCCTTTGAGAAAAACCGGGATGGCTTCGTTATGGCCGAAGGGGCCGGCATTCTGTTCATTGAGGAATTCGAGTCCGCCCAAAAACGCGGGGCGCATATCTACGCCGAAATCGTTGGTTACGGCATGACCGGCGACGCCTATCACCTTACCGCTCCCGCGCCCGGCGGGGAGGGGGCGGCCCGCTGCATGCAAATGGCCCTCGATACCGGTGGCATCAATGCCGACGAGGTCGATTACATCAATGCCCATGGCACCTCGACCAAGTTCAACGACCTGTACGAGACCATGGCCATCAAGAGCGTTTTCGGCGATCACGCCGGCAAGCTTATGGTCAGCTCTACCAAGAGCATGACCGGCCACGCCCTTGGAGCCGCAGGTGGCCTCGAGGCCGTCTACCTGGCGCTGGCCATCGATCGTGGAGTCGTGCCGCCGACCATCAACTATGACGAGGCCGACCCCGAATGCGATCTCGACTACGTGCCCAACCAGGCCAGGGAAGCCGGGATCCGGGTAGGCCTGAGCAATTCCTTTGGATTTGGCGGCACCAACGCAACTCTGGCATTCAGGAAGGTCTGAACATGATCGTCATCGGCAGCGACCACGGCGGCCGTGCCCTGAAGGATGCCATCGTCGCCTACCTGCGTGAGCGTGAATGCGATGTCAACGACATCGGAACGCGCGACGACAACTCTGTCGATTACCCTGACTTCGGTATCAGGGTGGCTGAACTTGTCAGCAGTGGCAAGGCGGAGAAGGGGATTCTCGTATGCGGCACCGGAATCGGCATGTCGATAGTCGCCAACAAGTTTCCGCGAGTCCGGGCCGCGCTTGTGACAGACGAATTCACCGCTCGCATGGCGAAGGAGCATAACAACGCCAATATCCTGGTCATGGGAGGACGGGTTCTCAGCCCGGATCAGGCGACGGTCATGGTCGGGATTTGGCTCGATGCCGCCTTCGAAGCAGGGCGCCATCAGCGGCGCCTCGACAAGATCGCCGAGCTTGAAGACAGATTGTGCGGTACAGATGCGAAGAGATGAAGAGGCGGGCAGGCGAGAGCCTGCCCGAACTTTTTCAGACCCGAACAAACAGGCGCCGGGTTGCCGGCCGCGTAAGACTGGAGGAGATTCAATGCAAGACCTGCTGACCGGATTTGATCCCGAAATCGCCAAAGCCATCCGCAACGAAACCGAGCGACAGGAGTTCAGCCTCGAGTTCATCGCCTCGGAAAACTTCGTCAGCGAACGGGTCCTGCAGGCCCAGGGGTCGGTACTGACCAACAAGTATGCAGAGGGTTATCCCGGCAAGCGCTACTACGGCGGCTGCGAGTTCGTCGATGTCGCGGAACAGCTTGCCATCGACCGGGCACGGGAGCTGTTCGGCGCCGAGCATGCCAATGTCCAGGCTCATTCCGGTTCCCAGGCCAACATGGCGGTCTACATGGCAGTCTGCCAGCCGGGCGACACCGTCCTTGGGATGAATCTCGCTCACGGCGGTCATCTCACCCACGGTTCCCCCGTCAACTTTTCCGGCAAACTCTACAATATCGTCCCCTACGGCGTTAAGAAGGAGACCGGCACCATCGATTACGACGAGGTTGAACGTCTGGCCCTGGAGCATAAACCGAAACTGATCGTGGTTGGCGCCAGCGCCTACCCGCGCACAATCGATTTCGCCGCCTTTCGTGCCGTGGCCGACAAGGTCGGGGCGGTGGTCATGGTCGATATGGCGCATATCGCTGGCCTTGTGGCCGCCGGCGAACACCCCAGCCCGGTCCCGCATGCCGAATTCGTCACCACCACCACCCACAAAACGCTGCGAGGCCCGCGCGGCGGAATGATCCTCTGCACCGAGGAGTGGGGCAAAAAACTTAACAGCAACATCTTCCCCGGCATTCAGGGTGGTCCGCTCATGCACGTGATTGCCGCCAAGGCTGTGGCTCTGAAGGAAGCCCTTCAGCCCGAGTTCAGGACCTACGCGAGGCAGGTGGTCAAAAACGCCCGCGCCCTTGCCGAGACCCTGGTTGACAAGGGCTTCAACCTGGTTTCCGGCGGTACCGACAATCATCTGATGCTGGTCGATTTCACCGGCACCGAATTGACCGGCAAGGTGGCCGAGGCAACTCTTGAAAAGGCCGGGATTACCGTCAACAAGAATGCCGTCCCCTTCGATACGCGTTCGCCCTTCGTGACCAGCGGCATCCGCATCGGTACTCCGGCGACTACGACGCGCGGCCTGGGTGAGGAGGAGATGCGCCAGGTAGGAGCCTGGATTGCCGAAGCTCTGGCGAATATCGACAACGACCAGGTGCTCAAGCGGATTCGTGGCGAAGTTCGGGAGCTTTGCCAGCGCTTCCCGCTTTACGCCCACAGGCTGGTCTGAGCCATGCGCCCCGGCTGGGACCGCTACTTCATCGATATCGCCGGGCTGGTTGCCAGTCGCTCGACCTGCCTGCGCCGGCAGGTCGGCGCGGTCGTGGTCAAGGACAGGAACATTCTGGCAACGGGTTATAATGGCACGCCGTCCGGCATTACCCATTGCGAGGTGACCGGTTGCCTGCGCGAGCAGCTCAAGGTTCCCTCTGGCCAGCGCCACGAGCTTTGCCGGGGGCTGCACGCCGAACAGAACGCCATCATTCAGGCGGCCCGGCATGGGGTCAATCTCGATGGCGGAGTTCTGTACTGCACCCATTCGCCCTGTATTATCTGCACCAAGATGCTGATTAACGCCGGGATTCGCAAGGTTGTCTACCTGGAAGGCTACCCGGATGAGCTCTCGCTGCAGATGTTGCAGGAGGCGCGGATCGAACTGGTAGAATTTGCCGAGGAGGGTGAGGGATGAAGTGTCCTTTCTGTGGTTTCGGTGATACCCGAGTTGTTGATTCCCGCCTGGGCAAGGATGGCAACAACATCCGACGGAGGCGGGAATGCGCCGGCTGTGAAAAGCGATTCACCACCTACGAGCGCATCGAGGAAACCCTGCCTCTGGTCGTCAAGAAGGACGGTCGCCGCGAGCCTTTTGATCGCACCAAGATCATCGCCGGCATGCAGCGGGCCTGCGAAAAACGGCCAGTATCCATTGAAACCATTGAAAAGGCGGTCGACAGCCTGGAGACGACCCTGCAGGAAAGCGGAGACAAGGAGATCGATGCCAGCCGAATTGGCGAGATGGTGATGCAGATACTTCATGACCTCGACGAGGTTGCCTACGTGCGCTTCGCCTCCGTCTACAGGCAGTTTCGCGATATCAATGAGTTCATGAGCGAGCTGCAGGAGCTTCTGGCACAGAACCAGGGAGCATCCAAGGGAAGGTAATGGAGTCCCGAGACCTGCAGTTGATGCGCCGCGCGCTCGAACTTGCCGGCAATGGTGAGGGCAGGACACGGCCCAACCCCCCGGTGGGGGCCGTGCTGGTTCGTGACAATGCCGTCATCGGAGAGGGTTGGCACCAGCGCGCCGGGATGCCGCACGCAGAAATCGAGGCACTGCTTCAGGCGGGTGAAGGTGCCAGGGGCGCAGATATTTACGTCACCCTGGAGCCCTGCTCCCACACCGGGCGTACCGGGCCTTGCGCCAGGGCCCTGATCGAGGCCGGTGTCAAGCGTGTTGTCGTTGGTGCCCTGGACCCCAATCCACAGGTGGCTGGTCGCGGGGTCGCCATGCTTGAGAAGGCCGGTGTCGAGGTGAAGACTGGCATTCTCGAGGAGGAGTGTTCCTGGCTTATCGGCCCCTTCCGTCGCCATATCCTCAACGGTCGCCCTCTGGTGACCCTGAAGGCGGCGATCACCCTTGACGGTGCCACCGCCACAAGCCATGGTGAAAGCCAGTGGATATCCTGCGAGGAGAGTCGGCTTGATGTTCACCGGTTCCGCGACCGGGTTGACGCTATCATGGTCGGGGTGGGTACTGTGCTGCGGGACAACCCGCGTCTGAATACCCGCCTGCCAGAGGGAGGTGGGCGAGACCCTGTACGGGTTGTCGTCGACAGTCGCCTGCGCATGCCTGCCGACGCTGCGATGCTGATGATGGCATCGGAAGTGCCGACGTTCATTGCCACCACCCCCGAGGCCCCTGGTGACAAGCGCAGGGAACTTGAGCGGGCTGGCGCCGAAATCATCGTCTGCGACGAAATCGAGGGACAGGGGGTCGACCTGGCAGGTCTGCTCGACGAGCTTGGTCGGCGGGATCTGATGCACCTGATGCTTGAAGGCGGCGCATCGCTTAACCACAGCATGCTGCGGGCCGGGCTGGTTGACCGACTGCGGCTCTATCTGGCCCCACGGCTTTTTGGAGGGTCGGATGCCAGGGGGCTTTTCAGTGGCCCTGATGTAGGCTATATAAGAGCGGCCCACCGGTTGCGTTATCACCGTGTGGAACGAATGGGATGTGACCTGGTTGTCGACGCGGAGTTCGTGCCTTGTTCACCGGATTGATTGAAGATGTCGGCCGTCTGAAGCGTTTTGACCGTGGAGGCAGCCTGTGCCGGCTGACCGTCGCAACAAAGCTTCCGGTCGAAGAACTGCAACTGGGAGACAGTGTCGCGGTCAATGGCGCCTGCCTGACCGTGGTGCACAAGGGCCTGGATGATTTTACCGTCGACGTGTCCCCCGAAACTCTCGACCGGACGGTTCTTGGCAGCCTGCGGGTCGGAGATGTCGTCAATCTCGAACGGGCCCTGCAACTGGGGGATCGCCTCGGCGGGCACATTGTCACCGGGCACGTTGACGCGGTCGCGACACTTGAAACCCGCCAGCGCCAGGGGAATGCGGAAATTCTGGACTTTTCCCTCGAGCCTGAAGCCCTGCGCTACCTCGTCGACAAGGGGTCTGTCGCCATCGACGGAATCAGCCTGACGGTCAACCGGGTTCATGACCGTGGGTTTTCCGTCGCCATCATCCCACATACACTGGAAAAAACCACCCTTGCCGGGATGAACGCCGGCAGACGTGTAAACATCGAGACGGATATCCTGGGCAAGTACATTGAGAGGCTGATGAAAGGTCGGCCTGAAAAACCTGGCGGACTCAGCCTCGAGGATCTTGCCCGCAGCGGATTTCTGTCATAATCAGCAAGGAAGGAAAGGGACCGCAGTCATGCCCATCGCCAAAATAGAAGCCGCTCTGGAGGATATCCGCCAGGGCAAGATGGTCATTCTTGTCGACGACGAGGATCGCGAAAACGAAGGCGACCTGACCATGGCCGCCGAAAAGGTGACACCCGAGGCCATCAACTTCATGGCCAAATTCGGGCGGGGGCTGATCTGCCTGTCTCTGACCGAGGAACGCGCCGACTATCTCGATCTTCCCCTGATGGTGCGGGAGAATTCCTCCTCCTTCGGTACGGCCTTCACCGTATCGATCGAGGCTCGTCGCGGCGTCACCACCGGCATTTCCGCCGCCGACCGGGCGCGCACGATACAGGTCGCCATTGCCGATGAAACCAGCGCGTCCGACTTGGCTCGCCCGGGGCACGTTTTTCCCCTGCGTGCCAAAAAAGGCGGCGTTCTGGTGCGTGCAGGTCAGACCGAAGGTTCGGTCGACCTTGCCCGACTGGCCGGCCTGAAGCCGTACGGCGTGATCTGCGAGATTATGAACGAAGACGGCACCATGGCACGGATGCCCGAACTGCAGAAGTTCGCAAAGGAACATGATCTCAAGATCGTCACCATAGCTGATCTGGTGGCCTACCGGATGCGAAAGGAGCTTCTCGTCCGACGCGCCGCCGAAACAGTTCTTCCGACCCCCTTTGGCGGTGAATTCACCGCCATCGCCTACGAAAATGATGTCGACAGTCTCAACCACCTCGCCCTGGTCAAGGGAGAGATCGACCCGAGCAAACCGGTCTTGGTGCGAGTGCACAGCGAATGTCTGACCGGGGACGTTTTCGGCTCCCAGCGCTGCGACTGCGGCGACCAGCTGCATGCCGCCATGAGCATGATCGCCGAGGACGGGGTCGGCGTTATTCTCTACATGCGGCAGGAAGGCAGGGGTATCGGTCTGATCAACAAGCTGAAAGCCTATGCCCTGCAGGACCAGGGGTGCGATACGGTCGAGGCCAATGAGATGCTAGGCTTCAAGGCCGACCTGCGCGACTACGGCATCGGTGCCCAGATTCTGTCGGAACTCGGGGTGCGTCAGATCCGGCTGATGACCAACAATCCGCGCAAGATCGTCGGTCTGGAGGGGTATGGCCTGGAGATTGTCGAAAGGGTACCGATTCAGGTCGAGCCGACCGGCGACAATCTCAAATATCTGAAGACCAAGCGGGAAAAGCTCGGACACCTGCTTGAAAATATCTGACAGCCAGAACCTTTGAGGAGAATTTTCATGACCAGGGTTATCGAAGGGAAAATGGAGGCCGGGGGATTCCGGTTCGCGCTGATCGTCAGCCGCTTCAACAGTTTCATCTGCGACCGCCTTCTCGAAGGCGCTCTCGACACGCTGACGCGTCACGGGGCTCAGGAAAAGGACCTGACTGTCGTCAAGGTGCCCGGTTCCTTTGAAATTCCGCTTGTAGCCCGCAAGCTGGCCGATTCCGGCAACTACGATGCCGTTATCTGTCTCGGAGCCGTTATCAGGGGGGCAACGCCGCATTTCGACTACGTCAGTGCCGAGGTGTCCAAGGGGGTCGCCGCCGTCGGCCTCGAAACCGGCGTGCCGGTCGTCTTCGGGGTGCTGACCACCGATACCATCGAACAGGCGGTCGAGCGTGCCGGTACCAAGGCCGGCAACAAGGGTGCTGACGCCGCCATCGGCGCCATTGAAATGGTCAACCTCTGCAAGGCGCTGTAAATGTCGCGTGGCAGGGGGACCAGGCGTCAGGGGCGCGAGCTGGCGCTGAAAATCATTTACTGGATGAAAAGTTCCGAGGATGACCTGCAGGCCGTTCTGAACGACTTCTGGAGCAACTTCCGATTCAGGAACGATGCCCTGGGCGAGCCGGCGGACGACGCTCCGGTCAACGAGGACGCAAGGCTGTTCGCCGAGGGGCTGGTGCGCGGAGTCCATGCCCACCTTGCCGAAATCGACCATCTGGTCAGCCGCTGCAGCAGCAACTGGAGCATTGATCGCATGGCCAGGGTCGACCTGGCGCTTCTGCGTCTTGGCGCCTACGAGCTGTTGCACTGTCCTGACGTGCCAACCAGCGTGGCTATCAACGAGGCGGTCGAGATCGGCAAGCGCTACGGCACCTCCGAAACGGCTCCTTTCATTAACGGCATCCTCGACCGAATCGCCCGGGAAAAACGGCCCGCCCAGAACTGATGCCGTTTCGGGTGCAGGAAATAATGTCGCCACCAGACCGGATCGAAACTGATCTGCTGGTGGCGTTTTTCCAGCCGGCACTCAAGGCGCCGGACGGGCCGGCCGGTCTGATCGACCTGCGCCTTGGGGGTGTTTTGCGGCGCCACCTTGAACAGGGGGAAGGACAGGGGGGCAGCCTCCTGGTGCGCGGGGGGCGACGGCTGGCAGGGAAATGGGCCATGTTGCTGGCAGGTTTGCCTGATGAAGGCCCGGACGTGCTGGGCCAAAAAGCTCTGATGACCGCACGAAATGCCGGATTTCGATCGCTGGTCATTGCTCCGCCCGTCGAAAGGGATATCGAACCGGCGCGGTGGGTCGAGGCATTGCAGGTGCTGGCGGGCAATGGGGAGTTTGCCGACATGGAGTGCATGGTAACCTTCAACCGCAGTTATATGCATGATCATTCAGCCATCATTTTCAACGCGTGAAAAGAGAGACGGAGTTATGAAAGAGATCAGGGTCGGATTGCTCGGTTTCGGAACCAT
>RFIO01000182.1 GCA_003695205.1 Deltaproteobacteria bacterium | reverse complement strand
GGGTGGAAGAGCACCAGGTCATCGCCGAAATCGAAACCGACAAGGCCCTGGTCGAGGTGCCGACCCCGAAAAGTGGCATTGTGAGCGCCTTGGGCGGCGAGGTCGGCGACCGGATTGCCGTCGGCGAGCTCCTGCTCGAACTTGAACAGGTCGACGGCGCGGTGCCAGAGCCGCAACAGGCAGGTGTCGGGAAGGAGCGCCCCGAGAGTTTCGGTATCGTCGGTGTTTTGCCCGAGAGCGGTCCGCTGCCCGCACCGCCGCGGCAGCCGCGGGAAAAAACCGGGACGGTTTCCGTGGAGGCGTTGCCGCGAGTGCGGCGGCTGGCGCGCGAACTCGGGGTTGACCTGACAACTGTGATTGGGACGGGCCCCCAGGGGCGCATCCTGGAACAGGATGTGCGCGCCGCCGGAGAAGGTGCCGGTTCCGAAACCGACGTCATTCCCTTTGCCGGGTTGCGCCGGCGGGTGGCCGAACATCTGCAGCGGGCGCGGGATCGAGCAGTCCCGGTCACGGTCACCGCCGAGGCGGACGCCGGCGAACTGGTCAGACTGAAGCAGAACCTGGAGCAGGAACTGGCCGAGGGGAAACGCCTGACCTACCTGCCCCTGTTCATGAAACTGACCCAGTTGGCCCTGGCGGAATTTCCGATCCTCAATGCTGAACTGGACGAGGATGCGGGATTGATCCGGCTGCACCGCGGCGTGCATCTCGGCATCGCACTCGACAGCCCCGAGGGGTTGCTCGTGCCGGTGGTGCGCGATGTTCAGGACAGGAACATCCTCGAGCTGGCCGGTGAACTCGAGACCCTGGTCGAACGTGGCCGCCGGCGTGCCCTGTCGGCAGGCACGCTGACCGGAAGCACCTTCACCCTGACCAATTTCGGCGCTTTCGGCACCCACTTTGCCACACCGGTGCTCAATCACCCCAATGTCGGCATCCTCGGATTCGGCGCCCTGGCCGAACGGCCCTGGGCTGTGGCCGGCCAGCTGGCGGTCCGACCGGTTCTTCCCCTGTCGCTCACCTTCGATCACCGGGTCCTCGATGGCGCCGAAGCCAGCCGGTTTCTGTCCAGGGTGGTCGATATGATCGAGCGGCCCGACAGGGCCATATCCCGCCTGCGTTGAACCTCTGGAGAGAGCCCCGGTTTTCAGGCCATGGCGGCCAGCACCCGCTCGCGGGCCAGTTGTTCGGCAGTCTGTCTGGGGAGCTGCTGGCGGTCGCGGCTGAGGGTGAGGATGCGTTCGGTGTTGGCACGCAGCTTATCCTCGATGGCGGCAAAGGCCTGTTTTTCGCTGGCTCCCCTGTGCTCGGCTTCGGCCATGATCAGGCCGCCGGCATTGGCGATGAAGTCCGGAACCACCAGCACGTTGCGGGCCGCCAGGGCGCGCTCGGCCTCCAGGGTCGCAGGGATGTTGGCGCCTTCGAGTATCAGTTTCGCCCGAATCAGCTGCTGGTTGTCGGCACGGATGACGTCGGCCGTGGCGGCCGGAATCAGAATGTCGCAGGGCAGGCCGAACAGGGCGTCGCATTCGAGCAGTTCGCCGCCCGCGGCGGTTACCGGGTTGTCTCCCCGCTGGCGGGCGGCCAGGGCGGCCTGAAGGTCGATGCCGCCGGCTGAGTGGGCGGTCCCCTGGCGATCACTGATGGCGACAATGATGGCACCGCGTTCGTCGAGAAAACGGGCCGCGGCACTGCCGACGTTGCCGAATCCCTGGATGGCGACGCGGGCGCCGCGCAAAGGCAGGCCGGCCTGGCGACAGGCAACCTCGGCACAGACTGCAAGCCCGTAGCCGGTGGCGCCGAGCTGGTCGAGGGGGAGGCCCCCCTGTTCGTAAGGCAGACCGACGGCCCGCCCGGTCTCCTGGCGAATCCAGGTCATGGTCGTCTCGTTGCTCCCCATGTCGGGACCGGGGATGTAGTCGCAGATGTCGGCGATCAGGCGGGCGAACCGGCGCACGATCTTTTCGATGTTGCCGGCGCGCGGATCGTAGGCGATACCGGCCTTGCCGCCACCGAGAGGCAGGTCGGCAATGGCGCTTTTGAAGGTCATGGTGCGGGCAAGACGGGCGACCTCAAGCACGTCGACGTCCGGGCGGATGCGTACGCCCCCCAGGGCAGGTCCCCGGGCGGTGTTGTCGATCACCAGCCAGGCGTGAAAGGGAGTTCCCGGGTCGTACAGGTGCAGTACCCTGGACGGTCCGATTTCGTCATGAACCACGCCGTTCATGATTTAACTATAGCATCCTGACGTGTAGCTGCCAGCGGCGCCGGGGCCGTTCAGGACGCCGCGGCGCTGGTGACCCTTTCGAGTACACGCAGGAAGTTGTGAGTCAGCTGGGGGTTGAGCTTGCTGCCGGCGTTCTGCAGCAGGATCTGGCTGATCTGGTGGACCTGCATTGAGCCCCGGTAGGCACGTTCGGTGCGCAGGGCGTCAAAGACGTCGGAAATGGTGGTGATCTGGCTGACCAGGTTCTGCTTCCAGCTTGTGCCAACCTGTGGATAACCCTGGGTGTCGTACTGGATATGGTGCTCGTAGGCGACGATGACCGCCAATCTGGGGACTCCCGGGGTTTCGAGCAGATAGCGGGCGCCGCGCACAGGGTGCTGGCGCATCAGTTGCCACTCTTCTTCGTCAAGCTGACCCTCCTTGGTCAGAATCTCCTCCGGCAGAAAGAGTTTGCCCATGTCGTGCAAAAGGGCGGCAACGCCGATATCGTGCAGCATCTGTCCCTCAATGCCCAGGGCCATGGCCTGGGCGATATTGAGGGTGCAGACATTGATCGAGTGGGTGAAGGTATATTCGTCCAGTTCGCGCAATGGCGCCAGGGCGAAGAAGTTGCCGGCCTCGCTGGTGAAGGCGGCGACGAAGCGGGCGACGATTTCCGAGATGCCGACGACGTGCAGCTGGCGCTTGCGCCGCACGGCCTCGCAGATTTCGGCGAAGCGGGCCAGCTCCTCTTCCGATACCTCTTCGGCAGTTTCGGCCGGCACCCCCATTTCCGGCAGGTCTTCGACGCGGAAGTTGCGCTCATCGATGATGCCGTCCGATTCTTCATTCGCCTGGCGGTAGCGCACCTCAACCCGGCCGATACCGAGGTGGGGCAGGGCATGGATGCGGTCCTGGGCGCCGGCGGTGGTTAACTGCTCGACCAGCGAGCGAATTTCCTCGGCCTCAAGGCCGGCCTTCAGCCGCAGGTGACTGATGCCGAAGCGGCGCAACTGGCGCGCCAGCCGGTCGATGTACATGCCGCGTCCCAGGCTGCACCCTTCAAGGACAAGTTCATCTTCGACAAACAGCAGCGCCAGCCCCCCGTCGTCAAGAATGGGACGCACCGCGCCGGCGGCAAGCTGGCAAAGCCTGAGCACCTGGGCGTGACGGCTGTCGTACAGGGCCGCTGTCGCCAGTGCCGTCGCCAGGTGGCGGCAGAATGTCTGGGCCGGATGCCGGTCGGTGGTCATGGCCGCCTCCGGTGCAGACGTCCCATTTTCTCGCGCTGGGCGACATCTTTTCTCTGCATGATGTGGCGTGCCGCTTCAGCGGTTTTGCCGCCGCCGGCCGCGACCAGTTCGAGGATGGGACGCGCCTTCTTGTAGGGATAGCGCTCGAGCGACTGGACGATGGCCAGCTTGAGCCGGGCGAGCCCCTGCAGGTGGAGCAGGCTCTTGTCGTTGAGCACCCTCTCCAGGGCCGGCAGGGCTGCCGCATCCCCGAGAGCGGCCAGCTCGGTCACCGCGCGGTGTTTCAGTTCCAGCAGCTCACGGCCGTAGTCCGAGGTCTCCATCAGGGAGATCAGGGCATCGCGCAGAGGTTGGCTGAGCGGACGCCGCAACTGTGCCATGGCCCAGCGTCGGCGCTCGGTGTCACCGCCGCAGATCTCCTCGGCAAGGATCTGGTCGGCTTCGGGGTCGCCAAACTGCTTCAGGGTGCGCCAGACTTCGAACCGGACCTTCGGGTGCGGGTGATGTTTCATGGAGCGCACGGCGTAGAGGACCACCGGGTCATCCAGCTTCTGCAGCAGAACCAGCATGTTGCGCACCAGAAACCAGCGGGAGTCGCGCAAGCGGGCCAGGGCCGGCTCGCGAATGCGGCTGCCCATCTCCAGCAAGCGGTCGAGCAGGAAGCGTCGTACCGGCCGCCGCGGTTCGACGGCCAGCCGATCGAGCATCGGCTCGATGAATGGATCGCCGATGGCGTGAATCAAAGCGGTGATACTGGTGAAGCGCTCCTTGTCCCAGACGCCGAGAACTTCGAGAATCTGGCTGAGCAGACCCTTTTCCGTCAGGATGTTGGCCGCCTCTTCCGGCAGGCCGTCGGCATCTACTCGCTGCAGGCGACGGTGCAGGTCAAGCAGGACTTCGAACTGTCCCAGTTCAATGAAGTAGGAGAGCAGTTCCATCAGCTGCCCGACCAGTCGCGTCTGGACGTCGTGGTCCTTTTCCTGGCGCATCAGGTCGAGCAGGATGGCAAGAACCTTGGCCTCGACCTGGTCGTTGCCCAACTGGTCGCGAATCTGCTCGGTTTCAGGCCCCTGGAGGGGAGGGATATCCTCCATGCTGACGATGCTGTGCAGCAGGTGCTGGTAGGTGCCGGGAACGTAGCGGTCGGGATCGTCCTCGCGGAACAAAGAGCGCAGGTGCTCACCCAGTTCAGCGCTGCTGAGAATCTGCTCCGGATCGCCGGTGGGGGCTTCGGCGTGCTGGGAGAGTTTGCCGAGCAGGTTCATGACCGTCGGCGGAATGGTCAGACGCTTGTCGTTGACATCCTGCAGAGCCTGGAACAGGGCATCACTCGACAGGTGGCTGATCACCTCCTCGGCGATCTCCTCGTTTCCCTCCAGGGTATTGAAGGTGCTGGAGAGGAACTGGCGACGCAGCTCCGGGCTGAGGTTGCTGACGAAGTCGCCTAGCTTCTCCATCGATTCGGTGCGGTGCAGCTGGCCGCGGCCTTCCTGGTCAAGCTCGCGCAGAAAGGAGGTGATGGTCTCCTCGTAGCTGGCCAGAAAATTGTCGTCGCCACCCTGCTGTTTGCGGCTCAGGTAGTCGGCGACCACCTGCGGGTCAATGTTCGAGGTGCGGGTTTCGCCGCCTTCCGGGTCGAGGCTGCCTTCGACCAGACCGCCGACGAACCGGTCCCAGATCGACGCCGCCTTGTACTCCTCGAGGTCGGCATCGCTGGCGCCGATGCTCTCCTCTTCGGTGACACCGAGGGCGCGGTAGTCGATGCCCAAAACGTCGATATGGGTCAGGCCGGTTTCGCGACAGGCCTGTGGCAGGCCGCCGCGTTCCTGCAGCTGCTCGGGCCGCTCCACGGCCAGGCGCAGAAAGCGGAGCAGCTCGCCAGTATTCAGCCCGCTGCGGAAAGTGAGGGCCGCCACGCCCCGGTCGAACAGTTCGCCGGCCAACTTGCGGAAGACGGGATTGCGCTCTTCGAGCACCGAGCCCTCGACCAGCAGGCTGTCCCGGGCAACGCCCAGAGTCAGGCTGTCGCGAAACTCGAGCAGGTTCTCCAGCAGACCGGTCAGGGCCAGGGAAGATTTGCGCACCAGGGGATGGTCGTCGGGATAGGAAAGGGTGTGCTGGCGCGCGATGTTGAGCGCGTAGACGAAACGGGTCAGAACCCGGGTGTCGAAATTGACACCCTTTGCGTTCTTGTCCGGGGCACTGTTGTTTTCCGAATCCTTCGAGTTCATCCGCTTCAGGATACACCAGGGGCGGCAGCGGGAAAAATCCTTTTGTGGCCGTCAGGACGCCGAGCCGAACTTGTGTGCCAGGTCGTTGTCGATGACGTAGATACAGACTTCCCTGGCACCTTTTTTGGAATACTGGTGCTTGTCGCACAAATTGGAGATCAGATAGGTGACATCCTCGCGGATGCGACGGTCGTAGGTGTGGAAATCAGGGCCTTCGAAATCCTTGATCGCCCGTCTGAAGTTTTCGTTTTCCAGGAAGGGGTCGAGGGCCTTTTCCTTCAATCGGGCGACGTAGCGCTCGTACAGCCGCCGGTAGAGTTCGGTTTCGGAGAGATCGCGACCTTCGACCATGACCTCCTGGGTCAGGGCACGCGCGGTATATTCCTTCTGGGTCTCCAGTCGGAAGGCCAGGCGCTGCTCATCGTCGATACCGGCCCCGAGCAGGCGATTTTCGATGGTGACGAAAAAGTCGTCGCTGACATCAATGCGCTGATTGTTGAACCGGTTGACCACCCGGCTGCCCGGGTCGAAGTTGAGGGCGAACAGGTAGTTGAGCAGGTCGTTGCGGATCTGCTCCTCGTTGTAGTAGTAGAGCGATTCACGCACCTCCTGCAGCACCGTGTAGTCATACATGCGTACCAGCGAGTCGAGAAAGCCTTCCGGCAGTTGTTCCTTCAGTTCCGGGTGCGTTTTGGTAAAGAAGCGCACCACGGTTGTCATATCGATCAGCTGGTCCTTGCGCGACAGGCTGGAGAACAGGTCATTGAAAATCCGGATCGAATCCCGCCCTGAGCAGCCCTTGAACCCTTCGGCTTCCGACTCGGCGATGATCTGTCTGCGGCGCCTGGCGGTCAGGCGTTTGCGGTCCTCGTTGGTCAGCCACTCGGGGATGTGACCAGTGAATATCTCCATTTTAAGCAGCAACAGGTTCTCGTCGCAGTAGAGCCGATACTTTTTCGGGTCCTCGATCCAGTCGAGCATCGCCTTTGAGGTCGGATTGAGCCGCGTGGCGATGATCACCCGGGCGAAGTTATGCAGCACACGGGGCAGAAAGGCGTCCTCGATGTGGCGGCCGAAATGGTGGCGATAGATTTCCACCTCGGTCTTCAGGTCGAGGATGTAGGGAATCTTGATCGCTTCGGTCCGGTCGGTGAAGGAGGCGAAGTTTTCAATGTTGTCGCGATCTTCCGGGTTGAGCAGGGCGATGAACATCGAGTTGACGTTCTCCTCGATATCCTCAACCTTGTGGACCCCCTCGCTGATGATATTGTGCAGCTCGGTGAAGCGGTCACGGTTGTGCGACTTGATGTCCATCAGGGCGTAGATGCCGTTGTTGGTGCGGGCAAAACGAGAAAAGATGTAGCGCACCCGGTTGCTGTCGCGCAGCAGGTCGTCAATGCGCGACTGCAGGATGGGGTTGGTCTGTATGGCCTCCCTGGCCGGCGCGTCGCCCGGATTGAAGACGCTGATGCCTTCGCCCAGGCGGCGGTTGAAGCGATAGGGGCGGGCATGCAGCATGCGCAGCACCTCGGCCGGGCTGCCCAGACGGTCGAGCAGGGCCTCGTACAGGGAGGAGCAGATGGTGCAGGCCTGGTCCCGGAAGACCCATTCATATTCCTTTTCGGTAAAAATTTCGTACTTGTGCTTGGTGTTGGCGAACAGGTCATCGATAAAGGAGCGACGCAGTTCCTTGGGCACGACCAGGATCGGGCTGTCGTGGCTCGGGCAGGGGACCTCGACAATGTGGGTCGATTCGTGGTTGCGCTGCTGGGCCTGGATGATGTCGTTCTGCAGGCTGGCGGTTTTGTCGAGCATCTGGCTCAGCCTGTTGAGCAGCAGGCTGGTTTCGCGTTCGTCGAATCGCCCGAGGATTTCCCGGTCCAGGCGCCAGACCGCTTCAAAGCGCATCCCCTCGGGGCTGTTTGCGTACTGCTCGAACTTGCGCAGCAGATTGTTCAGAAAGGTGCTCTTGCCGCTGCCGTGCGGCCCTTCGAAGATGTAGATCTTGTTCTGCTGGGCGCTGCGCTGCAGGGTGTTGGCCAGCGCCACCAGCCGGTTGGCGAACAGGCGGTCGGCGAAGAAGGGGCGGTCGGTCTCCTCGACAAACAACGGTGAGCAGTCGTAGGCGATGTAGTGGATCGATTCCGGGTCACCTTCGTATTCGTCCTCGAGTTCCCGGATGTGACTCTGGATCAGGTCGGAAAAGACCTGGAAGACGTTGCGCAGCAACCGGGCCGGGTCACGGCTCAACAGGACCAGGTACTCCTCGAAGGGCAGGGTCTGGGGCTTTTTCTGCCGCTGCAGCGAGCGGTCGATATTGTTCAGGGCCTGATCAATCTTTTTCATGCCGCATCCAGCTGTTCGCGTTTCAGTTGCCGTTTTTCCATGCGGTAGCGCACCCGCAGCCATTTCGGTTCCGGTTTCTCACCGGGGCGAGGCGGCGGTGCCGGTGCCATTTCCCAGGTCTCGAGTTCCACGGGATGGCCCCAGAGGTATTCGATGCCGAGCAGGGTGCCGGGGATGTATTCCTGCACCAGCGGGCGTCCCTCGAAGCGGTGAGTGAGCTTCAAGGTGCCGTCATCCCCCTGTTCCGGTTCGATGCGAATGACAGGAGGATGGTAGAGGCTGTCGAGTAGCATGGCGCGATAGTCCTCGGCCCTGCGACTGCCGACCCGGTATTCCCAGGCCATCTTCTCTTCGTTCAGGCGCTTTTCGGAGACAAACAGTTTGTGACGGTCGACGAACTCCTGGTCGACGAACTGGCTGAGGAAGAGGTAGTCGCACAGGTTTTCGCGCACGTGGAAGATGGTGCGGCGCCCTTCCCCGGTGGCCCGGTCGTACTCCCGGCGCTGATCGCGGTCGCGCAATTTCTGGTAGTCCCAGCTCAGGCAGCCGCGATCGGCGAGATCCTCGATGTGCCAGAACAGCCTCAGCCCCAGGGCGTAGGGGTTCATGCCGACCCGCGGCAGCGAGGTGACGCCTGCGTTGACCCGGGCGAACTCGACCTCGTGGCCACGGATGCGGTCATCGGCCAGGAAGAGCTTTTCGTGCCAGTAGCTGGCCCAGCCCTCGTTCATGATCTTGGTGCGGATCTGCGGCTGGAAATAGACGCTGGTATTGCGCACCACCTGCAGGATCGACTTCATCCAGCGGTTGTCCTCGCGGTTGAGAAACTCCGATTCCTCCAGCAGAAAGTGCATCAGGTCGGAGTCCGGCGTCTTTTTCTCCTGTTCGTGCTTTTCGTACAGGGCCTCGAATTCAGGGTGCTTTTTGATGGCGTCGGCGAAAAAGGCCTGTTCACACATCTCGCCCGCCTCGCGGATGCAGGCATTGTAGCGGTCGATCTCGTCGAGGTACTCGCGGGTGGAGACCTTGAGGACCTGCTGGAGAAAGACATCGAAATAGAAGTCGATGCGCCCTCCGGCACGAATCTCTTCGGGCCGGTGCAGTTGACCGAGCAGGCTGTGGTAGTCGACCAGGTTGTCGATGGCGCGCGAAAATTCGATGACATAGTCGACCCAGTGCCCGTAACGCGAACGCAAAGCCGCGATCATGCGCTTGTCCGCCAGGGCCCGGGCGGTGAAGTCGTAATCCCAGGTGTGGCGGAAATAGATGTTGTTCTGGAAAAAGTCGATATGCGCCAGCACGTGATAGAAGATCATCACGTTGAGCCAGTCGGGGTTGTTGTCGTTGTAGAAACTGATCGCCGGCCGGGTGTTGATCACCGTTTCATAGGGGTTGTGCGGGTAGAGTTCGTAGCGGCCCCGCTCGCGCAGCACCTCGACATCATGGACCCAGTAGTCGTAAAGGGTCGGGATCATGTTCTTGGGCGTCAGCTCGAGCATGTCCCGGTTGGAGACGATGTACTCCAGCGTTTCGTCGCGAAAGCTCAGGCCGGCATCGCGTGCCCGCTCCTTGCAGCCTTCCATGATGCGTTTGGTGTGCTGGTCAACAAGTTCCATAGTGCCGGGTGGGAGCGGTTCTTTTCCGCCGACTCAGCGTCAGGCTGCGCCCGGCCACCTCGACGTAGCTTCCAGCTACGCCTGCGTCGTCCTCGCTAGCCTTCCTTGATTCGACGAAAAACTCCTCGCTCCAGTTTCCTTTCGTTTGGTTTGCTGTGTTGCCAGTGCGTGCCCCTTCGTCGATGTAGTGAAAACTACGCCTCCTTGGTCCGTGCTCGGCGCCTTGATTTCGTACAAAAATTCTCGTTTCTACTCCCTTGCGTTACAGGTTTGTGCGGCCGACCGTGTCCGGCCTCCTCGACGTAGCTTCCAGCTACGCCTGCGTCGTCCTCGCTAGCCTTCCTTGATTCGACGAAAAACTCCTCGCTCC
>RFIO01000181.1 GCA_003695205.1 Deltaproteobacteria bacterium | reverse complement strand
TCTCTGTCGTCGGTGTGGTCAGTCTCAGGCCGAGACGGTATCGGGAATGGTTTCGGCCTTGCGGAATTTGACCAGGAAAAGCATCAGAGCAAGCAGAGCCGCACCGATGCCGATCCAGGTGGATATCTGCAGGGGCAGGCTAAAGCCGATTTTGGCGTAAGCCAGGTAGGTGGTGACAACGGCCGTCATGAAGGTGGCCGGAGCGGTGGCGATCCAGTGGAATTTGCCCTGCTTGATCAGGTAGGCGGCGCCGGTCCAGAGAACGATGGTGGCCAGGGTCTGGTTGGCCCAGCCGAAATAGCGCCAGATCACGCCGAACTCGGCCAGGGAAACGAGGAAGCCGATGGCGAACAGGGGAACGGCCAGGTAGAGCCGCTTGACGATCGATTTCTGCTCCACGGTCATGAAGTCGGCGATGATCAGTCGGGCGCTGCGGAAGGCGGTGTCACCCGAAGAGATCGGCAGGATAATGACGCCGATGATGGCGAGCAGACCGCCGACCGGACCGAGAAGGGTGGTCGAAATCTCATTGACCACGAAGGCAGGGCCGCCCTTGCCCAGGGCCGCGTTGAGTGCTTCGGCGCCGTTGTAGAAGGACATGCCAAGGGTCGCCCAGACCAGGGCGATGATGCCTTCACCGATCATGGCGCCGTAGAAGAGCTTGCGGCCATCCCTCTCGTTTTTGACGCAGCGGGCCATCAGGGGGGACTGGGTCGCATGGAAACCACTGATGGCGCCGCAGGCGATAGTGATGAACATCAGGGGCCAGAGCGGCAGTTCCTTCGGATGCAGGTTGGCCAGGGTCAGCTGCGGATAGAACTGATAGCCCTTGGCGATCAGGGCCACCGTCAGGCCGACGGCCATGAAGATGAGAACGGCGCCGAACAGGGGGTAGACCCGGCCGATGATTTTGTCGATGGGCAGGATGGTGGCCAGAAAATAGTAAGCGAAGATGATGCCCACCCAGACGGGTACGGCCAGCCCGCTCATGTTGCCGAGCAGCTTGGCAGGGCCCAGGACGAAGACGATGCCGACCAGCAACAGCAGGACGATGGAAAAGACGCGCATGAACTGCTTGAAGGCGTTGCCGAGCTCCAGTCCGACGACGTCGGGGATGCTTTTGCCGCCGTTGCGCAGGGACAGCATGCCCGAGAAGTAGTCGTGGACGGCACCGGCGAATATGCAGCCGATAACGATCCACAGCAGGGCTGCCGGACCGTAGAGCGCCCCGAGAATGGGGCCAAAGATCGGGCCGAGGCCGGCGATGTTGAGCAACTGGACCAGGAAAATCTTGACGGGCGACATTTCCACGTAGTCGACACCGTCGTTGAGAGCGACGGCCGGGGTGGTCCGTGAGGGGTCGGGGCCAAAGATGGTGTCGACCAGGCGGCCATAGGCGAAATAGCCGCCGATGAGCAGAGCGATACAGGCGAAAAAGGTCAGCATAAAAAGTCCTCCTGGGAAAAGGGTTTGGGGGCAGGTTAGGGGACGTTTTGCCGGTTGGAAACAGAGGACTGGTCGAGTGGTCGAATCTGGTCGGCAAGCGGTTGAATGCAGGGCTGAGCGGTCGGAATATCCGTCCTGTCTGGACCGGAAAAACGAAGGCCCGGCGAGTGCGCCGGGCCGTTTCGTCCTGGATTGCCGACTGTCGCGAAGCTCAGTCGGAGCCCAGTTTCCAGTCGTCGTCACTTTCCCCCAGTGCCAGCCTGATGGCTTCGCTGCAATCGTCGGCCTGGGCGGAGTCAGGCAGGTTGTTGAATTCTTCTTCCTGGTAATTGCGTGCGGCTTCACCCATGGTTCTTCCTCCCCTTTCGTGGTTGTTGGCGGGCGATCCCGACGGATCGCCTGTCTTCTGGGGTTCGAGCTTAAGCCCGGGGAGGCAATGCGGAGAAGGGTGGGGCCGGGTGACCGGTTGTATAACCGGGCAAGCGGTCAGGACGGCGTCGCAGGCGGAAGGACTTCAGATGTTCAGTACGTCTTTGAGGTGGCGCAGGTAACGGCGGCTGACCGGAAGATTCTGACCGCCGCGGGTGCGGATTTCGGCCAGGCCGTTGTCGAGCAGGCGGATTTCATCGATGCAGGCGACATTGACCAGGTAGGATTTGTGGCACCTGACCAGGTCGGTGCGTTGTTCGAGAGTCTTGAGGGTCAGCTCGGTAAAGAAGCTGCCGCTTCCGGTGTAGAGATGCACTCCGCTCAAATCCGAATGGGCATGGTCCACCTCGTCCGGATCCACCAGCTTGATGCGTGAGCCGATGGCGCAGGGGATGCGTTTGAGCGGTTCGGTGCTGATGTCGGGTCTTTCGCCCGACTGCACGACCAGCCTGAGTTTTTCAAGCGCTTTGGCCAGTCGTTCCGGTTCGACCGGCTTGAGCAGGTAGTCAAGGGTTTTTTCCTCGAAGGCCCGCAGGGCATAGCTGTCATAGGCGGTGACGAAGATGACGTGCGGCATAATTTCGTCGTCGATCATACCGAGCATTTCAAAGCCATCCAGAACCGGCATCTGGATATCCAGGAACAGGGCCTGGGGACGCAGGCGATTGATGGCACGGATGGCTTCGACGGCGTTGCCGCAGCTGGCCACGATGTCGATCCCTCCCGCCTCGTTCAGGAGGCTGGCAAGTTCGTCGCGGGCATGCTGTTCGTCGTCGACGATGACGGTACGAATCATGGGGCGGTTCCTTTCCCGGCCGGGAGGCGAATGCTGACGCAGGTCAGTCTGTCCGGTTCGCAGCGGGTTTCCAGGCCGTACCTGCTGCCAAAGAGGCTGCGGATCCTCTGATCCACCAGGTTCATGCCGAGGCCGTCACTGTTCAGTTTATCGCAGTAGGTGCCGGCGTTGTCCTCGACCTGGATTATCACGTCATCATTTTCGCGTCGGGCGGAAATTTTCACCACCCCCTGATCGATCAGGGCCGAAATGCCGTGTTTGATGGCGTTTTCGACAATGGGTTGCAGGGTAAAGGTCGGCATTTTGACCTCGCCCAGGCCGGGTTCGATCTCTTCTTCAATCCGCAGGCGGTCCGTGAAACGGGCCTTTTCAATGGTCAGATAGGAGCGCACATGGTCGAGTTCCTCCTCCAGGGTCGCCAGGTCGCCGGAACGCTTGAGGTTTTTGCGGAAAAAGTTGGACAGGTGGCGCAATAGCTCGCGGGCCGTGTCCGCATCCGAGCGGACCACGGCGATTATCGTATTCAGGGCGTTGAACAGAAAATGGGGGTTGACCTGCGCCTGCACCAGCTTCAGTTCCGACTGGGTGAGGAGACTTTTCTGTTCTTCGTAGCGGGCGCGCAGCAGGTGCTGGGACAGCAGGCTGGCAATCCCTTCTCCCAGTGAGCGGTTCAGATTGAGGAAGAGCCGGTTTTGGGGTTCAAAAAGGATGATGGTACCGACGGCCTCCTGGTCGACCACCAGAGGTGCGACCAGGGCCGATCCAAGGGGGCAGGTGGCCGATCGGGCGCAGTTGAAAGGTTCTTTGACGCCATCGGCGTAGACGACCTGTTTTTCCTCCAGGGCTCTGAGGGTGTGAGGAGAGACGATCTCAAGTCCCGGGCGATGGTGATCGTCGCCCATGCCGGAGAAGGCCAGAATCCGTGTCCGGTCGGTAATGGCCACGGCGCCGACACCCGTTTCCCTGCGGATGATTTCCACCATCTCGGCTGCGGTTTTTTCGTTGAACCCCTTGGTCAGGATGTCAAGAGTGCTGTCGGCAACCTTGAGGGCCTTGGCTGAAATACGGGCCCCGACCCGATCGAACATGTTTTTCTGGTCGCGCATCATGCTCATGAACAGCGCGGCACCGGTTGAGTTCGCCAGCATCATCGGCAGGGCGATGGTCTTGACCAGACCCCAGGCATCGTCGAAGGGGCGTGCGAGTGCCAGGATGATCAGCATCTGGAGCATCTCGGCATAAAATGTGGTGCCGAAGGCGACTTTCGGACTGAAACAGGATTCAGGCTGGTCGCGGCGGGTCAGGTAGAGAT
>RFIO01000180.1 GCA_003695205.1 Deltaproteobacteria bacterium | reverse complement strand
GGTCTGGATTGCCTCGAACGCGGCATCGGGATTGGAAAAACCCCGGGCCTCGAGCATGTCCTTGAGCAGGTCGGTATCGGTTTCGGCGTCGAGGAAGGGAGCGATAGCGGGATCGATGGCTTCGGCAGCCTCTTCGTCGGCGGAGTGGAACAGCTCCTGGAACAGTTCGGCCACCCGGTCGCGGTGCCGGTTCAGTTCCTTCATAAAGGCGGCGGTTTCTTCGAAACCGCACCGCCGTGCCAGGGCGCGCATCTCCTCGTCCCTTTTCGGCAGCGAGTGGGTCTGCCCTTCCTGCACCATCTGGATGCGGTGCTCGGCGTTGCGCAGGAAGATGTAGGCCTCACGCAGCGTCTCGTGGTCCTGCTCCGAGAGCAGACCTTCCTCCTTCAGCCGGTCGAGGGCCATCAGGCTGTTGCGTTCACGCAGGCGCGGATTCTTGCCGGCGTGAATGACCTGGAGGGCCTGGATGAAGAATTCGATCTCGCGGATGCCGCCCCGTCCCAGTTTCAGATTGCTGCTCGCTTCCTGCTTGCGTTCGAGACTCTGGTCGATGCGCTGTTTCATTCCCTTCATATCCTCGACCATGCTGTAGTCGAGATAGCGTCGGTAGATGAAGGGAGAGAGGGTTTTGAGCAGCTGCTCACCGAGCGGAATCGAGCCGGCCACCGGCCTCGCCTTGAGCAGGGCGGTGCGCTCCCAGCTCTGTCCCCAGCTTTCGTAATAGAGCTCGGCGCCATGCAGGGAGTTGGCCAGCTCTCCGCGGCTTCCTTCCGGTCGCAGGTTGAGGTCGACCCGGAAGACGAAGCCATCGGATGTGACCTGGCCGAGGGCGCGGGAAATCATCTCGGCCAGCTTGCAGTAGTAGTTGTGCAGTCGAATGCTGCCGGTTCGTCCGCCGCGGCCGTCATCGATGCCGGCGGTCGCCCCCCGGTCAGAGGTGTAGAAGTACATCAGGTCGATGTCGGAGGAGAAATTGAGCTCGCGGCCTCCCAGTTTGCCCATGCCCAGGATCGTGAACTCCGATTCGAGCGGACAGGCATTCTCTTCAGTTTCCAGCAGGGGAGGACCGTGCTCGGCACGCAGCAGGTTTTCACAGATTTCCCAGGCGCGCTGCAGGCAGGCGGAGGCGAGATCGGCCAGCTCCTGTCCCGTGCGGGCAAAGTCGGCCAGGCCGCACAGGTCGCGGGAGCCGATTCGCAGCATCTGGCGGAACTTGTAGTGCCGCAGCCTCTGCTGCAGCAGTTCGAAGTCGGCATCATCCGGAATCAGATGGCGCAACTGCCCGACCATGACGTCGTGGTCGCAGGCCCGGTCGATGTCGCCGTCCAGAAACAGCTGGGAGAAATGGTCGGCCGAGCGACAGAGAATGGAGGTGAGAAAGGCAGAACCTCCGAGTACGGACAGTAGTTGTCGGCGCTGCTGCTCCCTGCGCAGAACGCTCAACAGCAGTTCCCGGTCGAGATTCCAGCTCAGGCGCTCGAGGTTGTTCAGGGCCTGGTCGGAATCGGCCGTTTCGCGGGCTTCAAAAAAGAGCGCGGCAAGCAGCTCGGCGTTTTGTACCAGCTCGTTGAGCAACAGCAGGTTGGCTGTGGTCTTGCCCGGCTCAAGGTAGCCATGGGTGGTGGCGAGTTGCGCCAGGGCCGCGTCGTCGCGGCTGGCACAGGCCTCGGTCAGTTGTCGCCCCAGAGCCTGCGTATCCATCCTCTCAGCCTTGCTCCAGTTCGGCGAGCCGTTTGAGGTAGTCCCCCTTTGCTACGCCCTTTTCGGTGATGATGGCACTGACCAGGCGAGCCGGGGT
>RFIO01000179.1 GCA_003695205.1 Deltaproteobacteria bacterium | reverse complement strand
CTCGCTGGCGGCGAAATGGAAATAGGTAAAGACGATCTGGCCCGGCCGGATGAGGGGATATTCGCTCGGCTGGGGCTCCTTGACATGCATCACCATGTCCGAGCGACCGTAGACATCAGCCGCGCTCGCAACGATTTCGGCGCCCGCCTCGATGTAGGTCTCGTCCGGGAAACCGGAAGCCTTGCCGGCATCCCGTTCCACCAGCACCTGGTGACCGTCGGCCACAAGGGCCTCGACACCGCCGGGGGTCATGCAGACCCGGTTTTCGTTTGCCTTGATCTCCTTGAGAATGCCGACAATCATGTTGCGCCTCCGCTCGGTTTCGTTCTTTTGCCGGACAAACCTTTCTGCCGACTTTTGTCAATTTTAGCAGGTCTCCTGGCGAATGTTCTTGCCTTTTACGCCGAATATCGGCACTCTCACACAAGATTCTTTTTTTATTTCTTAATTTTGAGAAAGATTATGTCAGCCCACAATCTCGACAGCATTGATCGCGCCATTCTGCGCGCCCTTCAGGCCAACGGTCGACTGAGCAACGTTCAGCTGGCCGAACAGGTCGGCCTGTCCGAGTCGGCCTGTCTGCGCCGGGTACGCCAGCTCGAGGAGGACGGGGTCATCGACCGCTATGTCATGCTGGTCAACCCCGCGGCGGTCGGCAAGGGGGGAACGGTCTTCGTGCGCATCACCCTCGAAGGCCAGCAGGCGGAACGCCTGGCCGCTTTTGAGGCGGCGGTACGCCAGGTGCCCGAGGTGATGGAGTGCTACCTGATCAGCGGTGACTACGATTACCTGCTGCGCGTCTGCACCAGCGGAGCCGGCAGCTACATGGCCACCCACGAAAAACTGACGTCGCTGCCGGGAGTGCTGCGCGTGCAGAGTTCCTACGCCCTGCGCACCGTGCACAGCTCAACCGAAATCCCTCTTGACGACAACGATGTGAAATCACGGTAGAATGAACAGGTGGACAGTACCGGGAGTTTCAACATGCGCCGCATCCTGATCATCGATGACGACCCACTCTTTCTTCAGGCTCTCGAACAGACCATTGCCGAGGGCTATCCCTCCCTCGAGGTGGTCAGCCACACCGACCCGCTCAAGGCGCTGCGCGACATCAACGACGAGGTCGACCTGATGCTCATCGACCTGGAGATGCCCGGCATGGACGGCACCAAGCTGCTCCACTACGCCCGCAGCCAGGGCATCAGCAAAAGCCGCATTATCATCCTCTCAGGTCGGGAGGCTGACGACCTGCATCGCATCTTCCCCATGGGCACCTGTCTGGCGGTGCTCAACAAGCACGAAGCCCGGCAAAAAGAAGTGTTGCGCATGGTGCTGCAGTCGATGGAAACACGGTGCAGGGGCTGATGTGCGGCCGTCTCTCCCAGAATCTCGACCCCACACGCCTGCAATCTCTGTTTGACCTGCCCTCAAGCCGCACGATAGAACCCCGCTGGAACATCGCGCCCGGCTCGCCGCTGCTCGCGGTACGCGACAACGGAGCGAACCGGGACCTGGTGCCGCTGCGCTGGGGGTTGATTCCGCCCTGGGCCAAAACCCTCGACATCAGCCTGAAGACCTTCAACGCCCGCGCTGAAAGCGTCGCTGACAAGCCGAGCTTTGCCGGTGCGTTCAGGTCGCGCCGGTGCCTGATTCCGGCCGACGGCTTCTATGAATGGGAACAGCGCAGCGGCAGAAAGCTGCCCTGGCTCATCCGCCGGCGTGACGGCATGCCTCTGGCGCTGGCCGGGCTCTGGGAACGCTGGCAACCGGCTGGAGCGGTGGCGATCGAAAGCTGTACCATCATCACCTGCCCGGCCAACCGGCTGCTGGCAAGGATCCACCACCGCATGCCGGTCGTGCTGGAGCAGGAAAGCTGGCGGGACTGGCTGAACCCGGCCGTTGCCGTGCGTGAAGAGGTTCTGCGCCCGGCGGCGGGGGATATTTTGGAGATGCTGCCGCTCGATCCGGTCGTCAACAGCGCGTCCGCCGAAGGACCGGACTGTCAGCGGCCGCGCGGGGAGAATCAGCTGCGGCTGTTCTGATCGGTGTCGAGGGCCTGATGGGCCGGCATCATCCTGCCGTCGGGGGCGACATAGCGCACCTCGCAGGCCATGCGATAGCCGGTGCGGCGCTCGACCTCACGCCGTACCAGATCGATCAGGGACAGGACATCGCCGCAGCTGGCGCCGCCGGCATTGACGATGAAATTGGCGTGCCGGGGCGAAACCATGGCGCCGCCGAT
>RFIO01000178.1 GCA_003695205.1 Deltaproteobacteria bacterium | reverse complement strand
GGCCTGTCCCGAAGGCGCCATCCGCCGGGTGGAGAAGGAAGACGGCTCCTTTGAGTACGTCTCCGATGACGAGGTCTGCATCGGCTGCAGTATTTGTGCGGGGATATGTCCGTGTGGGGTGTGGGCCATGGAGCAGGTGGTGTAAGGGCGGTCGATAAAGGGGCATCTGCGGCGTTACACTCGGACTGCAATCCTCGACGTAGCCTCCGGCTACGCCTGTGGTTTCAGCCCTCGCAAGCCTTGCATCTGCCCCTTTCTCAACCGCCCTGGAACCGGGGGGCGGAGGCCGATACGCACCCATCTGCGGCGTTGTCCTTGACCTCGTCGCTGCGGAGCAGCCTCCGACTGCACCTCACTCCTCGGTCTGCGTCCGCCTTGCATCTGGCGAGATTTGAGCCGCCTGGAGCCGTATCTCCGGCTTGAGGCGGCTTTTCCTTTCCATGCGCGCCCTGGAGCGGCAAGACATGTGGTGGACCTGTCCCGCTGAATTGCGCTATTCTCATGTCCATATAACCTGTGCCTGAGATCGCAGGTTGAAGGAGGGGACATGAAGCAGGACCTGCCCGTAACCAACGTGCAGCTGATGCTGCGCGCCTGCCAGAGCCTCAAGCTCTATCCGGCCCAGCATCCGACCCTGCAGGCGCAGATTGCCGAATGGCACCGCTGTCTGCAGCAGATGCTGCTCGGCCAGTCGCCGCTGGTGCTGGGCGTGCACCAGCACACCCTGTTCTGCAACGACTTCCTCTTTGTCGACGGTCTGCCCTCGGCTGAAAGCCTGTGCCGCCTGCTGGAGAACTGGCAGATCGGCCGTCTGGTGATCGAACGCGGCGTGCAGCCGGTGGAACTGGGCGACTTTCTGGTGCTGCTGACCGGGGGGCAGGGTCACTGCGAGTTGCTGGATCAGCGCATGAAGCGCGCAGGGATCCGGCATATCCGGGTCGAACCGGAACAGGAAGAAAAAGAGGGTCGGGCCCGGGCGGTCTACCAGCAGGCCATCAGTGTCACCGAGAGCATCATCAACGATGTCCGCATCGGCCGGATTCCGAAGTCGGGCGATGCCATTCGCACGGTGCGCGCCCTGGTGGAAACGACCCTGGCCGAACCGCATGCCCTTTTGGCCCTGACACTGATCAAGGACTACGACGACTACACCTTCACACACTCGGTCAATGTCTCGGTCATCGCCCTGGCGGTGGGGCGAGCCTGCGGCCTGAATGAGGCCGAGCTGCGCACCCTTGGGCTCGGAGCCCTGCTGCACGACCTGGGCAAACTCAAGATCGATATCGGCATTATCACCAAGCCGGGGCGGCTGACCAGTGAGGAGTTTGCCCGCATCCGGCAGCACCCCGAGGAGGGCTGCGCCATCCTGCGGCAGATGGAACACGTTCCCGCGGAGGCGATGATGATGGCCCTGGGGCATCACCTGCGCTTCGACCGCAGCGGCTATCCCGAATCGGCTGCGACGCTGCCCATGCCGCCGAGCGTGGACATGGTGGCCATTGCCGATACCTACGACGCCATGACCACCCTGCGCCCCTATCAGCAACCGATGACGCCGAAAAAGGCCATCGCTCACCTGCTTGAGAATGCCGGCAGCATCTACCATCCTGAACTGGTGGCCCGGTTTGCCGAGCAGGTCGGTCCCTATCCGGTC
>RFIO01000177.1 GCA_003695205.1 Deltaproteobacteria bacterium | reverse complement strand
CTCGGTGTCTTCAACAAGGACGAGAACCCCGGGCTGGCCGGCGGCACCCACCGCGAACACCAGCCCAAGGTGAACGGCGCCGAGCGCGCCCGCACCTGGGACGAAATCGAACTGGCCATGCCCGAAAGCCAGGCGGTACGCGAAGCCGAACGCTGCCTGCGCTGCTACCGGGTCGGCATGCTGGCCGTCGGGCAGAACGGCTGACTCCAAACCAGTCTGCAGGTCCGGCCGCGGCCGGCTGACGTGAAGGTGACTGCATCCATGATCAAACTGACGATCGACGGAAAAGCTGTTGAAATAGCAAAAGGCTCCACCATCCTGGCGGCGGCGGAGAAGGCGGGCATCACCATCCCGACCCTCTGCTTCCTGAAAAAGGTCTCCCCCACCGGCGCCTGCCGGGTCTGCGTGGTCGAGATCGAAGGCGTGGAAAAGCCGATGGCCGCCTGCCACACGCAGGCGACCGACGGCATGGTCGTGACCACCCAGACACCAAAGCTGCAGGAGATCCGCAAGCAGATTGTCGAACTGCTGCTGGTCAACCACCCCCTCGACTGCCCGGTGTGCGACGCCGGCGGCGAATGCCAGCTGCAGGACATCACCTACGCCTTCAACGTCATCCGCCAATCCTTCGAGGCCGAGGATGTCAATCCCGACACCATCGATCGCTGGCCGCTGATCCAGCAGGTACCGAGCCGCTGCATCCTGTGCGAAAAATGCGTCAAGGTCTGCCATGAAACCGTCGGCTCAAGCGCCCTGTTCGTCAACGACAGGGGCGACAGGGCCTTCATCGACAAGAAGCTGGAGTTGTGTGAGTTCTGCGGCAACTGCGTGCAGGTCTGCCCGACCGGCACCATGATTTCCAAAACCTTCAAGTTCAAGGCGCGCCCCTGGGAACTGCGCAAGACCGCCTCGGTCTGCACCCTGTGCCCGGCCCAGTGCGAGGTCGACCTGCACAGCAAGAGGGGGGAATTGTGCCGGGTCACCTCCGAAGACGAGACAACCGTCAACGACGGCAACCTGTGCGTCGGCGGATTCTTCGGCTACGGCTATGTCAACAGCGAGCGGCGCCTGACCGCCCCGCAGCTGGGCCGGGGTCCGGAAGCCAGGGAAATTTCCTGGGATGAGGCCCTCGACACCCTGGCCGAGAAGGCCAAAGCCGTCGGCGGCGACGCCTGCGCCGGCCTCGGTTCGCCGCGTCTGACCAACGAAGACAACTACCTGTTCCAGAAGCTGTTGCGCGCCGGCTTCGGCAGCAACAACATCGACAGCGAAGCCCGCTTCGGTTACCTGCGCGCCATCGAGGTACTGCAGCGCCAGCTCAAACTCGGTGGCGCCAGCAACCGCATCGACCGCATCGGCCGCAGCAAGGCCGTACTGGTCTTCGGTGCCGATGTTACCGCCGAGGCCCCCGCACTCGACTGGCAGATCGAACTGGCCTGCCGCAAACGGGACGGCAAGCTCGTGCTCGCCAACATGCGCCGCGTCAAGCTCAACCGCCACGCCAACACGCCCCTGGCCTACCGGCCCGGAAGCGAAGTTGCGCTGGCGCAGGCGCTCACCAGGCTGGTGGTCGAGCGCGGCCATGCCGATCGTGATTTCCTCAACCAGGTGCTGGGCGACGGAAGCCAGCTCGACACCCTGGTACAGTCGATCGATCTCGAGACGGCCCTCGCCGCCACCGGTATCGAGCGTGCCCTGATCGAGGAAGCCGCCGACTATCTCGGCCAGGCCGACACCGTCGCCATCATCTTCGGTGCCGACATCCACAAGGGGCTGAACGCCGAAGCCGCCACCGCCGCCCTGGTCAACCTGGCTTTGGTCACCGGTGCTTTGCGCGGTGATGTCGGCGGCCTGTTCCCGG
>RFIO01000022.1 GCA_003695205.1 Deltaproteobacteria bacterium | reverse complement strand
TTTTATCCGATGCAGGCTGGCGACCTGGACAATTTCCGGATCGAGATCTCGGTCCTGTCTCCCCTGGAAAAGATCGACGACACCGAAGAGATCGAGGTCGGCCGTCACGGCATCTACCTGGAAAAGGGTTTCCACCGTGGTGTTCTGCTGCCCCAGGTCGCGGTCGAACACGGCTGGGACCGGGAGACCTTCCTCAAGCAGACCTGCGTCAAGGCCGGACTGCCGACCACCGCCTGGCAGAGCCCCGACGCCGACATCTACATCTTTTCCGCCCAGATCTTCGGCGAAAAGGAACCCGGAAACTAATTCTTCACCCGCCGGTTCCAGGCCTCGACGCGCGCGTTCAAGGTCTCGAGGTGCTCCTGGTCGGCACGCGCCAGCTCACTCAGCAGTCCCGGGACGCGCGGATCGTCGAAAACCAGACTGTTGTCGGCGTGCACCTTGACGAAGCGCCGCTCAAGTTCCAGCGCCAGCTTCAGCGCCTGCCGCAGGTTCGGGCGCAGCTCCAGCATCCGGCGATAGATGTCCCGCGCCGCGGTCAGCTCCTCCCAGACCTTGTCGCCGGAAAGTCGGCGCAGGTCCTCGACACTCCCCTCCGGCAGCTCCAGCAGGGTATCGAACATCAGGGCATGATCCTCTTCGTCATCGGCCAGCCGGGAAAAGGCTAGCCGATCCTCCTCGGGAAAATCGTCGCGCGCCGCAAGCTCCCGGTAGATGCGCGAAGCGATCAGTTCGATCTGCCGGCAGTCGTTCAAAAAGCCTCTCATGGCCCCCCTCCTTCCCGTGCCTGAAGCACCCGGGCGACGGCGGCGAAGTCACAGTCTCCAAGCCCGGCGGCCAGGGCGCGCTTGAAGGTCTCGTTGACGCAGGCAACGGTCGGCAGGGTCTGTTGGCGTTCATCTCCCAGCCCCACAGCCAGGCGCAGATCCTTCTGCATGTGTTTCAGGGGGAAGTGCGGATCGTGCTGGTCGACCAGGATACGCGGCCCCTTCAGCCGAAACATGGGATTGGCGACCGCGCCCGAATCGAGGACCTCCAGCAGCGCCTGACCGTCGATGCCGCAGTTCTGTCCCAGGGCCAGGGCCTCGGCCAGCAGACCCATCATGCCGCCCATGGTCATGTTGACGATCAGCTTGACCGCGGCCGCCTGGCCGACCTCGCCGAAATGCAGGTTCTTTTTGCCCAGAACCTCGAAGACCGGCTGCATCTCCCGGTAGAGTTCGGTGTCTCCGGCGGCGAGGATGACCAGGGTCCCCTCCTCGGCCGGTTTGCGGCTGCCGGAGACCGGGGCCTCGAGAAACCGGCCGCCGACCCGGTTGACGGCATCGGCAATGGTACGTGCGGTGTCGGGATCGACGGTCGACATGTCGACATAGGCCTGGCCCGGCTGCAGGCAGGCAACCACGCCGTCCGGCCCGAGGGCGACATCCCGGCTGGCCGCCGGGTCGGCGAGCATGGCGATGGTCACCTCGCTGGCCCGCACCGCTTCCTGTATGCTGCCGGCCCGGCGCGCCCCCAGTTCGACCAACGGGTCACAGGCCCGCGGCGTCCTGTTCCACACCGTCACCTGGTAGCCGGCGCGCACCAGGTTGGCGGCCATGCCCCGTCCCATGATCCCCAAACCGAGAAAACCGATCTTCCGCATGCCATCCTCCCAAATGTTCGTGAAAGACTGTGCATCCTGTGTCAGGACACACGCAATGTGTCACCGTGTCACGCCTGACACACAGCATAGCAGATTCAGACGGCATGTCCCGTCAGCGGCCCGCAACTGAAGAAACACTCAAGATAATTGAACTTTTCGGATTGAATGTGGGTGTGTGCCAGACATGGCACCGCTGATGCATAGTCAAAGGGCAAAACCACCACCGACAGGATATCGGCAATGGCATTTCAGGCGACCATAGGCAAAAAAGCCCGCACCGGGGCGGCAGACAGATGGCAGACGGTCACACAGCTGGCCGCCCACCTTGGCCGCAGCCTGCTGTGGCACCTGCTGCCGCTGACGCTGATGCTGCTGCTGACCTCCTGGGCCGCGCTCGAAGCCGGACAGTGGATCGACCAGGCCCGGCAACCGCGGGAAGCCGTCACCACAGCGATGATGCTCCGCTAGTCGAAACGATTGCGGCTCAGACGGTCCCAGGGCAGCGCCTCACGGCGGTGCCCTTCCTTGTGCTCATCCCCGTAGCCGATTCCGATCACGCAGGCAACCTTCCACCCCTCGGGCAAGCCGACCAGATCACGGATGTAATCCTCGGCGCTGGTCGTCTCGTCATGCGCCCGCAGGCGAATCTGCGCCCAGCAGCTCTCCAGCCC
>RFIO01000176.1 GCA_003695205.1 Deltaproteobacteria bacterium | reverse complement strand
TCTGCCCATGCCCGATCCGACACAGACCGTGAAACTCATCCTCGCCAGCCGAAGCCCCCGGCGGGCGCTGCTGCTTTCTGAAGCCGGCTACCGCTTCACCCAAGCCAACCCACCTTATGAAGACCCGCCTCACCCCGAGGCGAACGGCCCGGCCACGCCGCATGAACTGGCCCGACAGTTGGCATACCAAAAAGCCATGAGCCTTCGGGATCACGTTGAACCGGGTTCAGTCATCCTCGCCGCCGACACCCTCTGCGTCGGACACGACGGACGGCTCCTCGGCACGCCCACTACCGCCCGGCAAGCCCGAGACATCATCGAACACTTTATTCAACAGACTCATACGGTCATCACCGGCGTCGCACTGCTCAACGACGCCATGACCGAACCAATGACCTTCGCCGATGAAGCCCAGGTCACGCTCGGCCAACTGAACAAGGTTCAATTAGACGAATACCTCGCTTCTGATATGTGGCGCGGCAAAGCAGGGGGGTACAACCTCTTCGAACGTCAGCAGGCCGGCTGGCCCCTGACCGTCACCGGCGACCCGACCACCGTCGTCGGCCTGCCCATGAAAGAGCTCGTCCCCAGACTCCGAGAACTGGGGGTCCATCCTTCCCGATCTTCATGAGGCGGCGGTCACTTGTTGTTTCTGCCCGAGCCACCCCCGTGTCGTATCATGCGCCCGGATCTAACCGATGAACCACGCCCGCCTGTTCGACATCATGTCCGGCAAGGCCACGGACCCCGCCGCCTCAATTACCCGGATCGGACTCGCCGCCCTCGAGCCCGGATACCGGTTGGCGGTCTCGCTCCGTAACCGACGGTTCGACCACGGACGCCGGACCCCGGCCAGACTGCCCCGGCCGGTCATCAGCGTCGGTAACCTGACCACTGGCGGCACCGGCAAAACCCCGATGGTGATCGAACTTGCGCGCCGGTTGCTGGCCATGAACCACCACCCCGCCGTGCTGATGCGCGGCTACATGGCTGACCATCCAACCGCCGACAGTGATGAAGCAGAGGAGCTTAGCCGAGAGTTAGGCCCTGAAGTCCCGGTGATGCCTAATCCCGATCGGGTGAAAGGCGCAAGGCAGGTACTCGAGGAACACCCGCAGGTCACGGTATTCCTGCTGGACGACGGCTTCCAACACCGGCAGGTCCACCGCGACCTCGACATCGTCCTGATCGATGCCACATGTCCCTTCGGTTTCGACCACCTGCTACCCCGCGGACTGCTGCGCGAGCCCGTCACCGGCCTGCGTCGTGCCGACATGGTCATCGTCACACGCTGCGACCTGGTCACTCCGGACGACCTGGCCACGATCGATCGCCAAATTGAAGCCGTCACAGGCCGACCACCCGCCGACCACACGATAAGCCTCTGGACCGGATTCAGGGATCCGTACGACCACGACCTGCCCGCGGACCACCTCAACAACAAGCAGGTCGTCGCTGCCAGCGCGATCGGAAACCCCGCTGCGTTTGAACGCATGCTGGAATCCGCCGCCGGCCGGGTCCTGCACGCACACCGCTACGACGACCACCATGCCTACACCCAGCAGGAGATCAAACACATCCTCGCCGATGCGGAACGCCATCAGGCCGATGCGGTTGTCGTCACCGAAAAAGACTGGGTCAAGTGGCGTCGAATCCTGAACGAAGAGGTCACCCCCGACCTTGACCGCGTCCCCGTGATCCGCCCCAAGCTCGGAGTCCGATTGATGAGGGGCGGACAGATGCTGAACAACATGATTGATAAGGCCGTTTCCCCCGACGTACCGGCTGTCGATGTAAACCGCTTGCCATAGCCCTTAAGAGACCGCGCCACCCTCGACATCGTGACGCCGAACCTCTCAGTGGGTACACTATATCGCTCGGAGTTCTAAGTCTTTTTTCGAAAGGTGCAGCCATGACCAGCCTGTTCGATTCCGTCCAGACCCTCGGACACGTGCAGGGCGGC
>RFIO01000175.1 GCA_003695205.1 Deltaproteobacteria bacterium | reverse complement strand
CCTGGCTTTCCCTGCTTCTCTGGACCGTGCCATGGGTTCCAACGTCGTCAATCCCTGCGGCACTTGTCATCGGCCTGCTGGTTTTCGAACGACAGTGGCTTCGGGAGCAAATTGCCAGCTACCGTGCAGAGGCTGTGCTGCTGTTTCTGGTACTGGTGCTGGGCATCGCCTTTTCTCAACTACCAAGCAAATCCCTCAAGGGGAGTTACGATTTTCTCAGGGGGGCGGTCTTCTTTTTCCCGGTCCTGTATCTGGCAGGGCAAGAGCGGGAAAGACTCAAGAAAGGATTCTGGCCGACGCTCTGCGGTGGGCTGGTGGTGCTGCTGGTTGTCGCCGCCTGGGCCTGGAGTGAAGGGAACGGATCTCTCAGGGGCTTTCAGAGACAGCTGATCCTCTCCTTCAGGCATTACAATGTTTTCGCGACCTGTGTCGCTACCGTCGGAGTTTTTGCCGCGGCCGGTGCCCTGTTCGGCCGATCCGGTAAATTCTCTTCCTGGCTGGGCTGTCTGCTTTTGTGCATTTCAGCCATCCTGACCTTCATAACCGGCTCGAGAGGTAGTTTTGTCGCGCTCTTGATCGTTGCCGGCCTGGGATGCTACCTGCGATTCCGAAACCTGCGCAAATGGCTTCTGGCTGGTGGCAGTGCCCTCATTGCTGTCCTCGGTGTGCTTGTCGCGTCCGGCTGGCTTGGAGAACATGTTTCGGCCTGGCACCGAAGAGGTGACTTTACTGCCGGTCGCCTGAAGCTGTTCGGAGCGATCTGGGACGCTGTCGCGACGCAGTCCCCCGCGACAGGGTTCGGCATCAACACCTACAAATACCTCGACATCGCCCAGCCGCTGAAAAAATCGGTGGTTCTGCCCCATAATGTCCTGCTCGAGTCCCTCTTTTCGCTGGGGCTGATCGGCACCTTCGCGCTGATGGTTCTTGCGGTTCTCCTCATAAGGAGGCTACGGACCGAACCCGTGGACCCGATGCTTTACCACGTTGGCCTTATGCTGATCGTTTTCTACCTGTTGCGTGGAATGCTTGATATGAAACTTTTCAGCCAGTATTTCCCCGCGGCGTTGGCCTTCGGTTACGCTATGATGACAGGTGCCATGATTCCGGCGCGGAGGAGGGATGGATGAAGCAGACGATCCGTCAATACCTCGAAGAACACCAGCGTGTGCTGGCGAGGCTGTCTGACCAGGCCGAGAGCCTTGCCGGGCTGGCGCAGGTTATGCGCGCCACACTGGATCGAGGCGGGCGTATCCTGGTTTTCGGTAATGGTGGGTCGGCTGCCGATGCCCAGCATTTCTGCGCGGAGCTGGTGGGCGGGTTCCGGCTCAAGAATGGCCATCGTCCCGCGGTCGCGCTCGGGGCGGATGCCGCGGTGCTGACGGCGCTGGGCAATGACTTCGGTTTCGATAAAATCTTTGCCCTGCAGGTCGAGGCCCTGGCTTCAGCCGAAGATCTGGTTCTCGGCCTGACCACGAGCGGCCGCTCCAGCAATGTCCTCGAAGGTCTGCGGGCCGCCCGTTGCAAAGGGGCCGCGACCGCCTGTCTGTGCGGCGCCCGCGCCGATCTCGTTTCCCCCCTGTGTGATCAGGTCGTTTCAGTACCGTCCGAGCAGACATCGCACATCCAGGAAGCTCACGGTGTGATCCTTCACATATGCGCCCTGCTGATCGAGCAGGCTGCCGCCCGGGAGTCTCAACGATGATCAGTGGTGCCGATATCGGGTTCTTTCTGGACGGCTGTCGCCGTCTGCGGGTCCTGGTGGTTGGAGACCTCATGCTCGACCACTACCTGTACGGTGATGTCGGACGCATCTCTCCCGAGGCGCCGGTCCCTGTGCTGCGATACCGGCACGAGGAAGACCGGCCCGGTGGAGCCGGAAACGTTGCCCTGAATCTCGTCAGCTGGGGTTGCCAGGTTTCCCTTGCCGGGGCGGTCGGCGCCGATGAGAGTGCTGAACGACTGACAGAGCTGCTGCAGAGGGCCAACGTGGGGACCGATGCCGTTCTCGAGGTTCCGGGTCGGCAGACCACGATTAAAAGCCGGATCATCGCCAGGGATCAGCAGCTTATGCGGGTCGACCGCGAACTGGTCGCCCCTATAGACGATGTCGTCGAAACGGAGCTTGCGGTCCGCATTGAGGCGTTGCTGCCAGACAGTGACCTGGTGCTCGTTTCGGATTATGCCAAGGGTGGTGTAACGGACGGGCTTCTGGGCAGGTTGCTGCCAGCGGCGCGCAAGAGGGACATCCCGGTTCTGGTCGACCCGAAAGGGAGCGATTTTGCCCGCTACCGCGGCGCGACCCTTATTACCCCAAATCTGGCGGAATTCCTCACCGTGGGTCGACTGACAGAAGACGTCTCCTGCGATCTGGTTCGTGACACGGCCGCCGAACTTGTCCGCGCACTGGATCTGGAGGGATTGCTGGTAACCCTCAGCGATCGTGGCATGACCTGGTTCGGGGCAGATGAAACGGAGCTTTACAGCCCGGCCAGAACCCGGCAGGTCCATGACGTCGCCGGGGCGGGTGACACGGTGCTGGCAGCGATTGGTGCTGCCAGGGGGCTTGGTTGGACCATGGAAAAGGCCATGGCGCTGGCCAATCTCGCCGCCGGTCTGGTCGTTGCCAAGCCCGGGGTCGCCACTGTTTCGGGTTCCGAGCTGCTTGAGGGATGCGGTCCGGCTGACAAGGTCATTGGCAGCGATCGACTTGCCGAGCTCGGTCGCCTGGCACGGCAACGCGGGCAGAGGGTGGTTTTTACCAACGGCTGCTTCGATTTGCTGCACGCCGGGCACGTTGCCTACCTGCAGAAGGCCAAACGGCTGGGAGACCTGCTTGTCGTCGGACTGAACTCCGACGCTTCGATTCGTCGCCTCAAGGGGCCGGAGCGTCCATTGGTAGGACAGGAGGACAGGACCAGGATCATGGCCGCCCTCGACTGTGTCGATTATGTGACGCTGTTCGATGACGATACCCCGATTCGGTTGATCGAGGCGTTGCGCCCCGATGTGTTGGTCAAGGGCGGAGACTACAGGCCCGAGGATGTCGTCGGGCGCGAATTCGTTGAAAGCTGCGGCGGTCGCCTCGAGCTGATTCAGTTCGAGGCCGGACGATCGACCACGGCCATGATCGACAAGATTCTTGCCAGCTTCCGATGAACGCGGCTGTTGGGCAACGCAGGGCCCTGTTTCTGGACCGGGACGGCAGTCTGATCGTCGAGAAGGACTATCTCGACGACCCGGCACAGGTCGAACTTCTGCCCGGTGCCGCCGAGGCGATCGCGCGATTGAATCGTGCCGGCTGGCTGGTGATCGTTGTCACCAACCAGTCGGGCGTGGCCCGTGGACTGTTCGATCTTGATCGCGTGCGGGAGATTCATACGGAAATCGACCGGCAGCTGGCCCTGAAAGGTGCGCGTGTCGATGACTGGCTGGTCTGCCCGCATCATCCTGATGGAGTCGTGCCCGAATATGCAGTTCGCTGCAGCTGCCGCAAACCGGAACCCGGTCTGTTGCTGCAGGCCGCCGCCAGCTACGATATTGATCTTGGCCGCAGCGTTATGGCCGGGGACAAGGCCGCGGATGTCAAAGCGGGAGACGCGGCTGGGTGCCAATCCTTTCTGCTGCTGAGCGGATATGGTGCCAGGACCCTCGATACGCACCCCGAGCTGGCCGCCATCAGCTGCCCCGGTCTAGCCCAGCTGGCGCCGCGAATTCTGGGTGGTTGAAACCTGCCCGTATTCCTCTCGCCGAACCGGCTCTCTATTGACCAGAAGTGGTTGAAATGTTATCTTCCCCCGCGCCGTACGGGAGGGGGGAATCGAGGTTGATCCTGTCGGCTCCGGACCTGCCGTTCGGGGCTTTTTGTGTTTCAGGGTGATAGGCATGAATATTGAGCGCCTGAAAAAAGAGGGGGCCGTGGCGGTTGTCGGCCTCGGCTATGTCGGTCTGCCGCTGGCCGTCGCCTTTGCCCGGCATCTGCGGGTCATCGGCTTCGATATCGACCGGCGCAAGCTTGACCAGCTCAGAAACGGTCAGGATGTCACCGGCGAGGTTTCGGAAAAGGACCTGGGCGAAGCGGACCTGCAACTGACCGCTGACCCTGCGGACCTTGCCCGGGCCGCGGTCATCATCGTGACCGTGCCGACGCCGATCGACGGCAATCGCCGACCGGACCTTCGGCCGCTTGAGTCGGCCTGCCGCCTCATCGGACCACATCTTGCTGACGGAGCTGTTGTGGTCTTCGAGTCGACGGTCTATCCGGGTGTCACCGAGGAGGAGTGTGTCCCCTGGCTGGAGCAGGCTTCAGGCAAGCGCTGCGGTACCGGTTTCAAGGTGGCCTATTCGCCCGAACGCATCAACCCGGGCGACAAGGTTCATACCGTCGACAAGATCATCAAGGTGGTGTCCGCCCAGGACGCCGAAAGCCTCGATCTGGTTGCCGACCTCTACGGCATGGTGGTCAGGGCAGGCATCCACCGCGCTTCATCGATCCGGGTGGCCGAGGCGGCCAAGGTTATCGAGAATACCCAGCGCGACCTCAACATCGCCCTGATGAATGAGCTAGCGCTGATTTTCAACCGTCTCGGTATCCCCACGGGGGATGTCCTTGAGGCGGCTGGTACCAAGTGGAATTTCCTGCCGTTTCGCCCCGGCCTGGTCGGCGGCCACTGCATCGGCGTCGACCCCTACTACCTGACCTACAAGGCGGAAAGCATCGGCTATCATCCCGAGGTCATTCTCGCTGGTCGCCGCATCAACGACAACATGGGCAAGTACATCGCCGAAATGACGGTGAAGCGGCTCATTGCCGCCGACCGCCAGGTCAAGGGGAGCCGGGTGCTTGTTCTGGGCCTGACCTTCAAGGAGAACTGCCCGGACATCCGCAACAGCAAGGTTGTTGACATCCTCAGGGAGCTGGAAAGTTTCGGTGCCAGCCCCCTGGTTTATGACCCTGTCGCTGACCCTGAGGCGGCCCGCGAGGAGTACGGCGTCGATTTGCTCGCGAGCCTGGAGGACGTCCGGGCCGACGCTGTTGTCTGGGCGGTCGCCCATGAGGCCTTCAAGTCGCTTGCGTCCCGACTGGCCGGGATGTATCGGGAGGGCGGGGGTCGGGTCCTGGTCGATGTCAAACAGCAACTTGCCCGGTCCGAGGCTGAACGACTGGGTCTGGATTACTGGAGTCTGTAGTCGAAATGTCCATGCGCATGCTTGTAACCGGCGGAGCCGGTTTTATTGGTTCGAACTTCATTCGTCTGGCATTGGCCGAGGGGGACATCGGTCGGCTGGTCAATCTCGACAAATTGACCTACGCCGGCAACCTGAAGTCGCTGGCCGACATCGAGGAGGATGATCGCTACTGCTTCATTCAGGGCGATATCGCCGACGGCGACCTGGTTGAAAAGCTGTTCGCCGAGCACGGTATCGATACCGTGGTCCACTTCGCCGCCGAGTCGCACGTCGATCGCAGCATCGTCGGCCCGGGCGAATTCGTGCGTACCAACGTCGTCGGCACCTTCACCCTGCTCGATGCCGCGCGCAAGGCCTGGGCAGATGGTACAGCTTCGACGCGTCGCTGCCGTTTTCTCCATGTCAGCACCGACGAGGTATACGGCTCCCTGGGAGAGACGGGCTATTTTACCGAACAGACTCCCTACGATCCGCGTTCCCCCTATTCGGCGAGCAAGGCCGGTTCGGATCACCTGGCGAGCGCCTGGTTCCATACCTACGGCCTTCCGGTTCTCATCACCAACTGCAGCAATAATTACGGCCCCTTTCAGTTCCCTGAGAAACTGATTCCGCTGATTATCAACAACGCCCGTTCCGGCAAAGATCTGCCGGTTTACGGCGACGGCAAAAACGTGCGCGACTGGCTCTACGTCGACGACCACTGCCGCGCCATTTTGCGTGTGCTGGCCGCCGGTGAGCCGGGCCAGACCTACAACATCGGCGGCAACAGCGAAAAGCAGAATATCGAGGTGGTGACCACCATCTGTGATCTGCTTGATAAAAAACTCGGTCTTCTGGATGGTCGGCCGCGTCGGGAGCTGATCCGCTTCGTCAAGGATCGGGCCGGGCACGACCGCCGCTATGCCATCGACGCGGGCAAGATCCGTCGGGAACTCGGCTGGCAGCCGCGGGTCCGTTTTGAAGAGGGGATCGAGATGACCATTGACTGGTACCTGAACCATCAGGACTGGCTCGACGCGGTGCTCGATGGCAGCTACCAGGACTATTACCGGCAGATGTACCATGGTCGGTGAGAGGAAATTCCCTGCTGGTCGCATTGCCCTGGTCGGCGCCAACGGCATGCTGGCGCAGGCGGTGCGCCGTCTGATTCCGGCTGACGCTGTCACCGTCTTTTTTGACCTGCCTGATTTTGATTTGACGAATCGGGAGCAGGTTCTCGCCGGGCTGAAAGAGTTCGGGCCAGAGCTTATTCTCAACTGCGCGGCCATGACCGACGTCGACGGCTGTGAAAGCCAAGAAGAACTGGCCACGCGCATCAACGGGCTGGGCCCCGGATATCTGGCCGAGGCGGCGCTGGGCTGTGGGGCTAGGCTGGTTCATGTCTCCACCGACTATGTTTTTGACGGCCGCAAATCCAATCCCTGGCTTGAGGATGACCCGACCGGACCGCTGTCGGCCTATGGTCGCAGCAAACTGGCCGGGGAGCTGGCCATACGCGATTCAGGTCTGCGGGATTGGCTGATTGTTCGCACCAGCTGGCTGTTTGGCCCGGGAGGTGGAAATTTTGTCGAAACGATGCTGCGGCTGATGTCCGAGCGGAGACAACTGCGGGTGGTTGATGACCAGGTTGGCTCCCCCACCTACACCGACGATTTGGCTGAAGCCATGGCCCGGCTTGTCACTTGCGGTGCTCGTGGGGTGTTTCACTTTGCCAACAGCGGTCAGTGCAGCTGGCACGGGTTCGCCTGTGCAATTGCCGAGGAGGCCAGGTCCTGTGGCATGGCCCTTGCCATTGAAAACATCGAGCCGATAACCACCGCCGACTATCCGCTGCCGGCCCAAAGGCCGGCCTGGTCGGTTCTTTCGACGCGCAAATACCAGCAGGAGACCGGGGCCTGTCCGCCCGATTGGCGGGCGGCCCTGCGGCATTACCTGAAACAGGGCCGGGGAGTTCTTTTATGAAGGGTGTTCGCAAGGGCATCGTACTGGCAGGAGGTGCCGGCACGCGCCTCTATCCGTTGACCAGGGTGGCCAGCAAGCAGCTGATGCCGGTCTATGACAAACCGATGATCTACTATCCCATCTCGACCCTGATGCGGGCCGGTGTGCGGGATATTTTGCTGATCTCCACCCCGCAGGACGTGCCGAGGTTTGAAAACCTGCTTGGTGATGGCAGCCAGTGGGGCATTTCCATCCGGTACGCTGTCCAGCCGGAACCGAAGGGTATTGCCCAGGCCTTTCTGATCGGCGCCGACTTCATCGCCGGCGACAATGTCAGCCTGATCCTTGGTGACAACATCTTCTACGGTCGTATGGACCTGGACCGGGTGTTCACAGAGTTCGACGACGGCGCCCTGGTCTTCGGCTATCCCGTGGTCGATCCCGAGCGCTACGGTGTTGTCGAGTTCGACGAATCCGGCAGGGCGATCGGAATCGAGGAGAAACCGGCGCGGCCCAAGTCGAATTACGCCGTGCCGGGACTCTATGTCTACGACGACCAGGTGGTTGAGGTCGCCTCCCAGCTGCAGCCCTCTGCCCGTGGTGAGTTGGAAATCACCGATCTCAACGTCGCCTACATGCAAAAAGGGCAGCTGCAGGTCGAACGTCTCGAGCGTGGCATTGCCTGGCTTGATACCGGGACCCATCAGAGTCTGCTGGAAGCCAGCCATTTTATCGGCACGCTCGAGGCCCGGCAGGGACTGAAGATCGCCTGTCTTGAAGAAGTTGCGCTGGTGAAGGGTTATATCGACCGCGAAACCTTTGCCAGACAGCTGGAGCAGGTTCCCAAATCGAGTTATCGCAGCTATCTGGAGCAGGTTCTCAGGGATTTCAAGGCGCCATGAAGGTTCTGACGACCAATCTCCCCGGAGTCCTTATCCTCGAACCGAAGGTATTCGGCGACTCTCGGGGATTCTTTCTTGAATCGTTCAACCAGAAAAGCTGGCAGGAGCTGACCGGCCTGGACGTATCTTTTGTGCAGGACAACCACTCTCGCAGCGGTAAAAATGTACTGCGCGGCCTGCATTACCAGCTTCCGCCCCACGCCCAGGGGAAGCTGGTGCGCTGTGTTGTCGGCCGCATCTACGATGTTGCCGTCGATATCCGGCGCGATTCAGCCACATTCGGGAAGTGGGTCGGAGTCTATCTGTCCGAGGAGAATTACCGGCAACTCTGGATCCCGCCCGGCTTCGCGCACGGCTTCTGTGTAGTCAGCGACCGGGCCGATGTCCTGTACAAAACAACCGACTTTTACGCACCGGAGTGCGAACGCAGTATCCGCTGGGATGACGCGGACCTTGGCATCGACTGGCCGCTGGACGGTGAGGTGATCCTGTCGAGCAAAGATGGTGACGCGCCCCTGCTGAATGAGGCTGAGCTGTTCTGATGCAGGTCGAAACACACGCTCGATCCGTTCTCAAGGCGGTTTCCTGGCGGACCCTGGCCACCCTGACTACGGCACTGATCGTTTTCGTGTTCACGGGTGAATTCGCTCTGGCGCTGACTGTCGGAGTCCTGGAGGTGTTTGCCAAGATGGCCCTTTATGTCTTTCATGAAAGGGCCTGGCAGAAAATCCGCTGGGGCAAACAGGATGTGCCCTCCTTCGTACTCTGGTTCACCGGCCTGCCGGCATCAGGCAAAAAGGCCGTCGCCGATGGTGTTTACCGAAAACTGACTGCGACCGGAATCAAGGTTGAACGTCTCGACAGTCATGATGTCCGGCATCTGTTTCCCAAGTTGGGCTTTACCCCGGAGGAGGTCGACCGTCATGTACGTCGGGCTGGTCACCTCTGTTCCATGTTGGAGAAGAACGGGGTCAGCGTGGTGGCCTCCTTTGTCTCTCCCTATCGGGAGAGCCGTGATTTTGCGCGCCAGCTGGCCGGTAATTTCATCGAGGTGTACATGAGGTCGACGGTCGAAGCCTGTGAGCAACGTGATACCAAGGGGCACTACCGCAAGGCCCGTGCCGGTGAGTACCGGTTTTTTCCTGGGGTCGATGTCCCCTACGAGGACCCGGTTGGGGCTGAAGTTGTAATCGATATTGACAATGTCAGCGAAGAGCAGGCAATCGAAACGATCTGGCGTTACCTGAAACGCCATTACCTGAACGCAATCTGACTGGCCGAGACAGGGCCGAACGCAAAACAAGGACGGAATCAGTTCCATGATGACCCATCTGAAGCGGCTGGAAGCCGAAAGTATCCACATCATGCGCGAAGTGGCGGCCGAGTTCGAGAACCCGGTGATGCTCTACTCCATCGGCAAGGACTCCTCGG
>RFIO01000174.1 GCA_003695205.1 Deltaproteobacteria bacterium | reverse complement strand
CTCTTTACAGGGTTGTTTCTGGCCAGCAGCACAATGTCCATGCCTGCCAGAAACAACCCTGTAAAGAGAGTCAGCGGCAGAAGCGGTTGAGGCCCATTTTCGTACTCTCGCACGTAGAATGGGCCGTAAACAGCCGCAACCAGGGCCACCAGGCTGACAACGGCGAAGAAGAAACCGGAGAGCGGATCGAGTGCAAGATGGCAATGCAGCCAGGGCAGGCCGACAGGCAGGACCACTGACACATGCTGGTCGACAATCAACGCCTGGACACCGCCGACCACTCCAGCCAGGCCGGAGAGGCCGAGCAACACAAAGGCCGTGGTGCGAACTGCCCCAGGACTGCGCCCCCAGAGCAGGGGCAGCAGGCTGGAAAGAAGCGCCGCACCGACCGCGACAAAAGAAAGGTTCATACTCATGGTCAGGCTTTGCCTCCTTGATCTGTGGCGGAATCAGCCCCGGTTCCGTAGCCGTTTTTTCCAAGGGCTTCACTGATTTTTTCGAAAACCCTGAAAATCTCCTCGCGGCTCCCCTGTTGCTGCAGCACGGCTCGGACCTCGGCGTCGTGCAGGGCAAAGGCGACTTGTCTGAGCAGGTGCAAATGTCCGCGCAGAGTCGGCGCCAGGGGAACGAACAGTACCTGGACCGGTTGACCGTCGATGGCATCGAAATCGACCGGGTGTTCCAGAAACGCCAGGGTCAGGGTCATCTGACTCAGGTTGAGCAGCCCTGGATTGCGCGGATGGGGTAGCGCGACGCCGCCGAAAGCGGTCGACGCCAGTTCCTCGCGGGCGATCAGCACCTCTTGCAGATAACCGCGGTCGACCTCTTCAGGAAGGCGCAGGTGGTCGACCAGTGAGCGAAGCACCTCGTCCCGATCTCGCCCATCAAGACGGTATATAATTCCACCTGCTTCCATAGCCTCGCTTAAACCGGGCAGTGGCTGAGCATCTTGGACCGGTTCGGTGTAAGCGTCGGCCGAAACACCAAGACGCCGAGACGTGGCCCATTCGATCAGTTCGGCACGATTGAATCGATAACTGCCGTGGACCTTGTAAACCGGGATGGAACCCTGCTGGATCCAGCGATAGATGGTCTTCTCAGAGACAGCCAGTAGCGAGGATGCGTCTTTGACTGACAAATTCATGAAAATACCAGTAATTTTTCTATCCATTTAGACATTTTTGGACATTATCGGGATTTTTCTAAAATTGTCAACCATGGTCTTTAAATCGGAAATGGCTGGTCGAGTCAAATCCTGCCTGCAGTCCCCTTGACCGGAAACGCTACGGCGCATATTTTGTATATATCTTTAAACCAAACTCCCTTTTGGAGGATCTCTGATGCCGCTGTTTGAGTTCCACTGTTCGAGGTGCGACCGAACCTTCGAGAAACTTTTGCGGACGGCCAAAAAGGAATACCCCTGCCCTGACTGTAAAGAACCGGCACCAAAGGCCGTATCTATCCCCGCGCGTACGACGGCGGGAACCGCAACGTCCTGTGCCGCACCGGCAGGTTCCGGGTTTACCTGAGGCTGATGAAGCTCCGGGCGTGCCCCGGAACAACCCAAAAGAAAAGGCCGCCAACCCAACAGGTTGGCGGCCTTTTCCTATTTCTGTTCTTTACCTTTTACCTTTTGCCTGCCTGTGTCTCTCTGCTGCAGGTCATCTTCTGTCATTCCCCGAGCAAAAAGGCCTTTCCGGCATCCAGAATCTCCTGCAGGGTCTGGTCGTCCCTGGCTTCACCGTAGAGACGCACAACCGGTTCGGTGCCAGATTTCCTGAATAACAGCCAGGCATCCCCTTCCAGCAGACACTTGTGTCCATCCATGGTGACCACATCGACAACCTTGCGGCCGGCAAAGGTCCCGGGCAACTGGCCGATGCGCTGGTCATAGCCCTGGTCGAGCTCATCGGTCAGCCGGATATTCAACCTGCGGCTGCAAACCACCCCGACCCGTTCATACAGTTCGCGCAACAGTTCACCGAGGCATTTACCGGTCACGGCAACCATCTCGGCAACCAACAGACAGGCCAGGATGCCGTCCTTGTCTGGGACATGCCCACCGATGGAAAGACCGGCACTCTCCTCACCGCCGATGATGATACGGTTGTCGCGGATGTATTCGCCGATGTACTTGAAACCAACCGGGGTTTCCAGCAGTTCAACCCCATGATAACGGGCCACGGCGTCGAGCAGGTGCGATGTGGCTACCGAACGAGCAACAGCCCCTTTTTCCCCCTTGACGCCGAGCAGGTAGTCGGCCAGAAGGGCCAGCACGGCGTTGGGCTGAATATAGCTGCCATCCCCATCGACAATCCCGTAACGGTCAGCGTCACCGTCGGTGGCCAACCCCAGGGTGATGCCCTCGTCATCGCGTACCAACTGGATAAAATCCTGGATGTTCTCTTCCGCCGGTTCGGGCGGAAGGCCGCCAAAGGTCGGATCGGGCTGGGCATTAATGGTGGAAACAGCGACGCCGGCCTCGAACAGCAGCTTGTCGAGATAGCCACGACCGGTGCCATAGAGCGGATTGACGGCGACGCGCATGCCGGAGGTCTTGATCGCCTTGAGATCGATCAGCGACCTGATGGTATCCCGATAATTCGTGCCTGGGTCGATATCTTCAAGCAATCCCTGCTCGCGCGCATGCTCCAGGCGCATTTCACGGAAAGTGATTTCCCCGAGCATGGCATTGGCGCGCTGCTCGATGTCACGGGTCGTCTCCGGCAGCGCCGGTCCGCCCCAGGCGGGAGAGAACTTGAGTCCATTGTACTCGGCCGGGTTGTGGCTCGCCGTGAAGTTGATTCCGCCATCGGCCTTGCGCGCCAGAATTTCGTGGGCAATCACAGGGGTTGGGGTGTCCCGGTCGCACAGAAAGACCTTCAGGCCCGCACCGCACAGAACCCGGGCGGCCTCCTCGGCAAATCGCCGGCCGAGAAAACGGGCATCGTAACCAACGACCACACCACCACCGGTCAGGTCGGCATCGCGCAGGTGGTCGGCAATGGCCTGGGTAACGACGCGCACCCTGTCAAAGGTGAAGTCCTCGGCAATTATGCCGCGCCAGCCCGAGGTGCCGAAGCTGATGAATGACATATGTGAGCCTCCTTGTGGCAGGGAATCGGGAAACCGAAGCAGCAATTTGGCAACCCGACACAGGAATTACAATACCAGTTCCCGAAAAAATGGAAAGTCATGCTGTCGACCGAAAAATCCGTCAGGAGAGGAAGGGTACGCACGCACGCGTGATTTCAGTCTTCCGGCCAGGGCAGCGGTTTGCGTGCGTTTGAGCGCCCCGCGACATAGGGGCAGTCATGCGGCAAAATGCCCAGATCGAGATGGCTCTGGTCGAGAGCGACACAGTCGGGTTGAACCTTGCGACGGTCAGGGTAGACCCGACACTGTCGGGTCTCGGGGTCGAGGTGGGGGCAAAGGCGGTCGGTATAGTAAACCACACCTTCGTATTCAATCTTTTCACAGCAGCAGCGGCCGCAACGCTCGCAAACCGCCTCCCATTCGGGACTGCCGGGCTTGAGTCTGTCCATGGGGTGCAAGCCTAAACTTCAACCCACCCCCGGTCAAGGGGGCGGTGGGAAAAGGGATTGACAAAAACCACTACTTCGGTTATGAAGTGTGGTCTTTGAGTTGAACCGCTGAATCATAACCGAATCTTCAAGGAGATTTGTCATCATGCAGTGTCAGACAGTACAGCCCGGTGTCGAGTGCACCTTCTGGAGCAAGAACGGCTGTGTTTACGAGGGCAATTCCTGCCAGCCGATCGTTGAGCAGTGCGAGGGCTGCGAACGCATCATCGAGAGCAAGATCGGCAAGGTCTGCTCCGTCGCCCCCTCCCCGGCGCAGAAATGGGCCGTAACCATCTGCAACTTCGCCACGCACCAGAAGGTGGAGAAGAAGGTGGTCGAGCAGCGTATCAACCCGCTCAAGGCTTCCAAGCGCGGCGGCAAGTAATCCCCGAACGCGACAATCACGAAAGGCGGATACCCACGGGGTACCCGCCTTTTGTTTTTTCCTGGTGTGCGACAAACCATGCTGACGAAGGATCAACGCAACCCCGAATTCGCCAGCCACCTGCAGGCGGAAATCATTGCCTCGGCCATCAGCAATTACCAGTGCATCGAAATTACCCGCCACTCCATCTTCGGTTGCCAGCTGGTCATTGATGGCGACCTGCAGATATCCGAAAGCGACAGCATCTATGGAAGCGCCATGGTGGCGCCTCTGCTCAGGCACGGTGCCACCGGCCGGGTTGCCATCCTCGGTGGCGGTGACGGCGGCGTTCTGTGGGAATTGATCCGATCCTGCGAACGTATCGGCCTGCCTCTTGAAAAAGCCTGGCAGATCGATATCGACCCCGAAGTCCTGCGCCTGTGCCGGAGGTACCTGCCGAAGCTGGCCGGAGATGTCAGGGAACATCCCCGCGCTGAAATTGTCACCGGTGACGCCTTCGCATGGATTGCCGGGGCACGCGATCTGGATGGCGTCATTTACGATTTGACCATGGACCCGATACGCTCCGGTCAGAGCCGCGAGGCCTTCATGGCCGAAACCATGGCACATATAGCCAGAGCCCTGAAACCGGGAGGGGTTTTCAGCATGCAGTGCTGTGGCGAGGGGGAAGGCAATGCCGATCTGGCAAGGGAAAGCGGTGAACTGCTGCGGGAGATTCGCGCCGAGGCGGCACGACATTTTACCGACATCAGGGAACAGCAGGTGGCCGTGCCGTCATTCCTGGAAAACTGGACCTTCCTGTCAGCTCGCAAGCCGGAACGGTAAAGGGAATATACTGGTCACGCCTCACATCAGACTGCCGCGCAGACCAGCCGCCGTCCACTCCTCGACACGCACCCAGACCCGATCACCGGGCTCGGCCTCGCCCCTGAACTGCACTCCAAGGTAATTGCGCGACAGCCCACGGCGCCACCCATCCTCTTCGCCCCCTTCGACCACCAGCTCCAGCACCCGGCCAACGAAACGCTCGGCATAGCGCCGCGCCTTCGCCTCGCCCAGGCTGCGCAATTTCGCGGCCCGTTCGCGAATCAGGGCTCCGTCGAGCTGTTCGGCCATTTCTGCCGCCGGGGTGCCCGGGCGTCGGCTGTAGGGGAAAACATGCAGGTGCGACAGGGGCAAATGGTCGATCAGGCGCCAGGTCTGGTCAAACTCTTCCTCAGTTTCTCCCGGAAAGCCCGCGATAACATCGACGCCGATGGCCACCTCGGGCACGCTTCGGTGAATCTTTTCGACCAGTCGGTGGAAAAAGCCGGCGTCATAGTGCCTGTTCATACGCTTCAAAACACTGTCCGATCCAGACTGCATCGGGATATGCAGATGCGGGCAGATCCGATCCGAAGTGGCCATCCGTTCGATCAGCCGGTCAGTAATCTCATTCGGCTCGATGGAACCGAGACGCAACCGGGGAATTTCGGTACGCTCCTCGATGGCAAGAACAAGTTCGGTCAGGCTGGACTTTGGATCGAGGTCGAGGCCGTAAGCGCCCATGTGGATGCCGGTCAGCACCACTTCGTGATATCCGGACCCGACCAGGCGTTCGACCCGTTCAACCACCTCGTCAAAGGGGACAGAGCGACTGCTGCCGCGCGCGTAGGGAATGATGCAGTAGGAGCAGAAGGCATCGCAGCCGTTCTGTATCTGCAGGAAGGCCCGGCTGCGATCGGTGAAGCTGGTCAGCGACAGGGCAACGCCTCCACGGCCCCTGGCCAGGCCGTCGGTCGCCACCAGCTGGCGCTCCCGCTCCTCGGCCAGGTAGCGTAGCAAATCTTTCTTCTCATCATTGCCGATCACCATGGCGACGCCGGGTATACGCCGCAACGCCTCGGGCTCCACCTGCGCGTAGCAGCCTGTGACAATGATGCGCGACTGCAGGTTCAGCCGCCGGGCCCGGCGGATCAGGTTGCGGCTCTGGGCATCGGTGCGCGCGGTCACGGTGCAGGTATTGACCACCACCAGGTCGGCCCCTTCCTCGAAGGGGACGATGGTATAGCCAGCTCCCCTGAGCTGCTCCTCGATGGCCGCAGACTCGAACTGGTTGGTCTTGCAGCCGAGCGTGGCAATGGCAACAGTCTGGCTCACGCGATCCATCCTCCCCCCAGAACTTCGTCGTCACGGTAGATCACCGCTGCCTGCCCCGGCGTCACGCCTCGTTGCGGCTGGTCGAAGCGGATGCCGACCCGGCCATCGCCGAGCAGGCGGATCTCGGCCGGCTGTTCGCTGTGCCGGTAGCGGATGCGGCAGGCAGCCCGGAACCGGTCTGAAGCGGGCGCAACAATCCAGTTGACCCCGTCAATCACCAGCTCGCGCACCTCCAGATGTTCCTTTTCACCCACAATCACCCTGCGTTCGCCGGCATCGATGCCTACGACATAGAGCGGCACCGGCCAGGAAAGCCCCAGGCCACGGCGCTGGCCGATGGTATAGCGGTAGGTGCCCTGGTGGCGGCCAAGCACCCGGCCGTCAACATGAACGATATCGCCATCCAGCCTGCCCGGCCCCCGTTCTTCCTCAAGGAAGCGGACATAGTCTCCGTCAGGAACGAAACAGATATCCTGACTCTCGGGCTTTTCCGCCACCCGCAGCTCGAGACGGTCGGCGTGCGCACGCACCTCGGCCTTGGTCATGCCACCAAGCGGAAAGCGCACCATGCGCATCTGTTCAGGGGTCAAGGTGAAGAGGAAATAGGACTGGTCCTTGCCGGCGTCCCGCCCCTTGCGCAGGTGATAATCCCCCTCCCCGCCCGTAACAACAGCGTAGTGACCTGTCACCAGGTAGTCGGCCTCAAGCTCACGCGCCCGGCGCAGCAGGCGTTCGAACTTGAGAACCTGGTTGCACAGCACACAGGGGTTGGGGGTCCGGCCGGAAAAGTAGGCGTCGCAGAAGGGATCGATGACCGCCTGCTGGAAATCATCCTCGAAATTGACCACGTAGAAGGGGATGCCGACCTGCTCAGCCACCCGGCGGGCGTCGTAAACATCATCCAGGCTGCAGCATGTGCCAAAGGTCTCACCGTCGGGCGCCTCGAACTTGCTGTAGTCCCAGATCTGCATGGTCATGCCGATCACCTCGTGGCCGGCCTCCTTCAGCAGGGCGGCGGTCACCGAGGAGTCGACACCACCGCTCATGGCGACAACGATGCGCCTGCAACTGGATGTGAGAAGATCAGACATGAAAAAACCATTCTCCCTGCGGGCGTTCGGAAAGGCGGCACTATACCCGATCAGGCGACAAAAGACCAGATATGCCCCGGCCCCAAACAGCAGGGAGGGTCGGCCACCTGCGGCCCACCCTCCCCTTGTTCCGTTTCTGTCGGCAGCCCGGCAGGCTCAGCCGGCCTGCTGCCTGGCCTTGTAGTCCTTGATTGCCTCGTGCAGCGCGTCGGCCGCGAGGTTGGAACAGTGCATCTTCTGGGCGGGCAGGCCGTCAAGGGCCTCGGCCACCGCCTGGTTGGAGAGCTCCAGCGCCTCGTCAATCGTCTTGCCGATGGCCATCTCGGTTACCATCGATGAAGTGGCGATGGCGGCACCACAACCGAAGGTCTTGAACTTGACGTCCTTGATGACGTTGTCCTCGACCTTGAGAAAGATTTTCATGATGTCGCCGCAGGAGGCGTTGCCGACCTCGCCGACGCCATTGGCATCGGGGATCTCGCCGACGTTGCGGGGGTTCTGGAAATGGTCCATGACTTTATCGGTGTACATAGGTGTCGATCTCCTGTCTGCTGTTGACTCAGATTCTGCGGATGGTTTCGCAGGTTTCGCACTGTTCCTCGTTACTGCAATTGTACAACGGACTCATCTCCCGCAGGCGCTGCACCGTCTTGGGCAGCACGTCCAGGACATAGTCGATCTCTTCCTCGGTGTTGTTCGGGCCGAGGGAGAAGCGGGTGCTCGAATGAGCCAGGGTCACCTCGACACACATGGCCCCGAGTACGTGTGACGGCTCCAGGGACCCCGAAGTGCAGGCCGAACCGCTCGAGGCGGCTATGCCGTACATGTCGAGATTGAGCAGCAGCGATTCCCCCTCGATGAAGGCAAAGCTGACGTTGAGGGTATTGGGCAGTCGCATGGCCGGGTCGGGGTGACCATTAAGCTTGATCTGTGGAACGTTTTTCCTGATCCCCTCCTCAAGCTTGTCGCGCAGCCGCCGCATGTGGGCGGCGTTCTTTTCGAGATCACGTCCGGCAATCTCGCAGGCCTTGCCCAGTCCGACGATACCGGCAACGTTGTGGGTTCCGGCACGCCGGTTGCGCTCCTGGTGCCCGCCGTGCATAAGCGGCGTCAGCCGGGTGCCGCGCTTGATATAGATGGCGCCGACCCCCTTGGGAGCGCCGATCTTGTGACCGGACAGCACCAGCATGTCGACCCCGGCCGCCTTGACGTCGACCGGCACCTTGCCGACCGCCTGCACGGCGTCGGTGTGAAAACGAACCTTGTACTTGCGGGCGATTTTGCCGATCTCTTCGATGGGGAAGATGTTGCCGGTTTCGTTGTTGCCCCACATGACCGAGATCAGGATGGTTTTTTCGGTAATGGCGGCCTCGAGCTGCGCAAGGTCGAGCATGCCGTCTCGGTCCACCGGCAGGTAGGTGACCTCGCAGCCGGTCTTTTCCAGGTAACGGCAGGTTTCGAGTACCGCCGGGTGCTCCACCGAAGTGGTGATGATGTGGTTCCCCTTGTCGCGCAGGGCGTCGACCGTCCCCTTGAGGGCCATATTGTCCCCCTCGCTGCCGCAGGAAACGAAAACAATCTCCGCAGGAGAGGCCCCGATCAGGGATGCAACCTGTTCGCGCGCTTTCTCAACCGCGCCGGCAACGGCCCGCCCGGCCCAGTGAACGCTGGACGGGTTGCCGAACTGGTCACGGTAGCAGGGAAGCATGGCCTCCAGCACCTCTGGATGTACCGGGGTGGTGGCGTTGTTGTCGAGGTAAATCTGTTTCACCTTGGACCTCCTGCCGGCCATCTCGGGGCCGGGCTGACTGATATCCTAATTGTGGACCTTCTCCCGGGCCTCCCGGGTCAGATCGTCGAGGGTAATCGATGCCAGAAAGGAACGGATACGTTCTCCCAGCCCCTGCCAGACGTTGTGGGTGACACAGTGGTCATCGCAGACACAACGCCCCTTTTCGTCCATGCATGAAACCGGCACGAGAGATTCCTCAACCGAATCGATGATCTCGTCGACCCGTATCTGGTCGGCCGGCCGGGCAAGCCGGTAACCGCCTCCGGGGCCACGCACGCTTGTGACGATCTCGCCCCGGCGAAGTTTGACGAACAGCTGCTCGAGGTAGGGAAGCGAGATCGACTCGCGCGCCGAGATATCCTTGATTGAAACCGGTCCTTCATCGCCGTGCAGGCTGAGACTGACCATGGCCCGAACGGCATACTGTGCTTTGGTGGAAAGTCGCATGATTCATCCATCCTGACCCGGGTCAGGCACTTTTGGCTTCCGTCTCCCGGTCGAGCTCGGCCCTGAGGCGCTCCTGTTCGGCGGTCAGATCCCTGACCTGTTTCTCCAGGGAGCGAATCTGGTCGAACAGGCAGGCAATGGCCTTGGCCTCGGGATCGGGCAGTTTGCCGTGTTCAAGGTCGACCTTGGGTTCGGCTTTTTTGCCTTCTGAAATCACCACCTTGCCGGGGATGCCAACCACGGTGGAATTGTCGGGTACTTCCTTGACCACAACCGAGTTGGAGCCGACCTTGCTGTTGTCGCCGACCCGGAAGGGTCCGAGGACCTTGGCTCCCGAGCCAATGATGACATTGTTGCCCAGGGTCGGATGGCGCTTCTCCTTCGCCCAGGAGGTCCCACCAAGGGTGACGCCGTGATAGAGGGTGCAGTTGTCGCCGATCTCGGCTGTCTCGCCGATGACAACGCCCATGCCGTGGTCAATGAAGAAACCCTTGCCTATCTGTGCTCCGGGGTGAATCTCGATGCCGGTGAAAAACCGGCCGAGGTGGGAGACAAAACGTCCCAGCAGGTAGAACTTGCGCACCCAGAGCCAGTGAGCCAGGCGGTAGAAGAGCACCGCGTGAAAACCCGGATAGCAAAGAATGATTTCCAGCACACTGCGAACCGCGGGGTCCCGCTCAAATACCACCTTGAAATCTTCACGCAATGTCTTCAGCACGGCCGCCTCCCGTTACTCATTTGTTCGAGGCCAGAACTAGCATACCTGAGCATTCCTGTCAATTATTTTTCCGACAAAAAAAGTAAGACAATTCGGTTGTAAATCCGCAGGGATAACAGAAAGCGTGGAGATGGTTGCGGGCCGGGCTGTTACGGCAGGGGTCAGTGAGCCAACGGCAGGGTGAAGCAGAAGCGGCTCCCCATGCCAGGCTGGCTTTCAGCCCAGATGCGACCGCCGTGCGATTCGACTATTTTGCGGCAGATCGACAGTCCCAGACCGCTGCCGCGCCGGGCATCCTCCCGTCCGACCTGGGTAAATTCGTCGAACAGATGCGGCAGCTGTTCTGGTGGTATGCCTTTGCCGGTGTCACTGACCGAGACAAGAAGATCCTGGCCGACCTCCTCGAACTCGATTTCGACCCGCCCTCCCTCGGGTGTGAACTTGAAGGCATTGCTGAGCAGATTGGCGATAACCCTCTGGACCGTATGGCGGTCATGGAGTACCGGACGTCCGGGGACGGAGCCGACCTGAATCGCCAGGCGGGACTGTTCGGCAACCGGGGCGAGCTCGCGACAGACCTCCCGCACCGTCTCCTCAATCGGACGGGGCAGCAGTTCGAGACCCATTTTACCCGCCTCGAACCTTGACAGGTCGAGCATGTTGTTGACCAGATCGACCAGTTTCTCGCTGCTGTCACAGGCCGCCTGAAGGTATTCGGCCTCAGCGCCCCTGAGGCCATTGCCCAGGCTGTCGCGCAACAGACTGCAGTATCCGTGTACGATGGTCACGGGCACCCGCAGTTCGTGAGTGGCGGTATTGAGAAATTCGGCCCGGAAACGATCAAGCTGCTGCAGGCGCCGGTTGCTGGCGGTCAGCTCTCTCTCCATGCGCCGTTTTTCGGACACATCGCGAATGGCAACGATGTAAAGGTTTCCAAGGACCGGGCTGGCGTTGGCACTGACCGAAAAGAGCCGCCGGCCGGCATGGGCGGTCGGCATGGCCAGGTCGAAACGGACCCGGTCGGTTCCATCCGATCGTCCCCGTCTCTGCCAGCCGACCAGAACCCGCCCGAAGGTTGTACGGCCGACCACACCCTGCAAAAGCTGCCCGACCAGGTCGTCACGATCAAGTCCGATCAGCTGCAGCGCCCTCCGGTTGGCGAATTCAACCAGGCCATCACTGTTTACAGCGATCAGGCCGTCCGAGGCATTGTCGAACAACTCCTCATAGATCGCCTTGATACGCAGTTCATCCTCAAGCAGCTGTTTGGCCTGGCGCAACGCGGCGGATTCCCGCCGCAACCTGGTGAAAAAACGGGCATTGCACAGCGGACCAGAGGCGACATCGGCTACCAGCTGGCAGAATTCGATTTCCCGCGGCGACAACGTCGGCCTGCTGCGCAGGGCCCGCAGAACCATGACGCCAACCACGCGTTGCTGGTGGTGAACCGGAACCACAAGAATGGCATTGAACTGCCGGTTTGCCAGACGTCCCCGCACCGGGTCGAGCAGCGGGTCTCGATCGACATCTGAAACCAGCAGCGGCTCGCCGGTTTCGAGTACGCGCCGAATCTCCGGGTAGTTGTCGAGATCGATGCGCAGTTCCTCGACGGAGGCGTCATCACTGGAAGCGAGGACATAGCCGACCGCGCTGTCCTCCTGGATCACCGCGATACTGCAACGCTCGATATCGCTGATATGGCCGGCGATTTTGCCGACGATACGCCGCAGGATCTGGCCGGTTTCAACACTGTCGGCGATTGATTCGGAAATGTCGACCAGGGCCCTGTAGTCGCCGGTTCGGACCGCCATTGCCTCCTGGGCATTCTGCTTGAAGATGGCTGCCTTCAGCCGCGTGACAAGATCTTCCGGGTCAAAGGGTTTGGCAAGATAATCATCGGCGCCCAGTTCAAAGGGATTGATGCTTGCGGCCCGGTCAGCACGCGAGGTAAGCAGCAGGATGGGCAGGTACCGGCAGGCCGGGTCGGCGCGCAGGGTCCGACAGACTTCGGCCCCATCGACGCCCGGCATCACCAGGTCAAGAATGACCGCCTGGGGTCGCCGGTCGCGGCAGAGTTCCAGCGCCCGCTCGCCCGATTCGGCCTCGAGGACCGTGAAGCCCCGATCCTGCAGCAGGTCGACCAGGATGCGTCGTATGAAGTTGTCATCATCGACAATAAGGACGTAGGCGCCCACGAACCCCTCCATGGAGTAAACAACATTTATTCAACCATATTAATCTGCATCAGACGTGCCAAGTCGTATGCCGGGTCAATGGGCCAATAACCGTTTCCGGGCTTCCGTCCCGGTGACACTCCAAGGCAGGCGATGTGGCAAATTTTGCAACCAAAGCATGAGGGTTCACAGAAAAAGACGGTAGGCCGGGTTGTCCGTTTCCTCCAGGTAACGGTAACCCAGCTGCTTGAGAAAAGTGCCAAGCTGCCCCTTTTCGGAAGCCGGAATCTCCAGCCCGACCAGCACCCGGCCGAAATCCCCTCCCTGCATCCGGTAATGGAACAGTGAGATGTTCCAGTTCTGCCCCATGGCGGCAAGAAACCGCCCCAGGGCACCCGGCCGTTCGGGAAACCAGAAACGGAACAGGACTTCGTCCACGGCTGCCTCCGATCGTCCGCCGACCATGTAGCGCACGTGGGTCTTGGCCAGGTCGTTGTCGGTCAGATCGACGTTGCGAAAACCGGCACGCTCGAGGTCCTCTGCAAAGGCATACCGCTCCTCGAGGCTGCGTACCGAGATCCCAACGAAAATCTGCGCTTCGGCCCGGCTGGCGAGACGGTAGTTGAATTCGGTGATATTGCGGTCACCGACCACCTCCTGACAGAAGCGCTTGAGGGAACCGGGCTTTTCCGGGATGGTAACGGCGAACAGGGCCTCCTGCCCCTCACCGACCTGGGTGCGCTCGGCAACGTAGCGCAGCCGCTCGAAGTTCATGTTGGCACCGGAATTGACGGCAACAAGGGACTTGCCGGACAGGCCATGTTCCCCGGCATAACGGACCATGCCGGCCACACCGAGAGCGCCGGCCGGTTCGACAATGGACCGGGTGTCCTGATAAATCGCCTTGATGGCGCTGCAGATCTCGTCCGTGTCGACCAGAACGAAATCGTCGACGTAGTCCCGGCAGGCGCGAAAGGTCAACCCTCCGACTTTGCGCACGGCGACGCCGTCGGCAAAGATACCGACGCTCTCCAGTTCGACCCGGCGTCCTTCCCTGCAGGAGCGGGTCATGGCGGAACTGTCTTTCGGCTGAACGCCGATCACGCGGATATCGGGGCGAAGGGCCTTGAAGTAGGCGGCCATGCCCGATATCAGCCCGCCGCCGCCGACGGGAACGAAGACGGCGTCGATATTGCCCGAACTCTGGCGCAGAATTTCGTCCGCCACCGTCCCCTGCCCGGCAATGACCAGCTCGTCATCGAAGGGATGAATGAAAACCCGGCCACTCGATGCGACCAGCTGCATGCAGTGGTCGGCGGCCTCGGAATAGCTGTCGCCGCGCAGGACGACTTCGGCACCCATGGACCGCACGGCGTCGACCTTGATCTGCGGCGTCGTGGCCGGCATGACGATGGTCGCCGAGATACCGAGCTTCCGGGCGGAAAAAGCAACGCCCTGGGCGTGATTGCCGGCGGAGGCCGCGATCACCCCGCGCGCCCTCTCACTTTCATCGAGGTGGGCGATGCGGTTGTAGGCGCCGCGAATCTTGAAGGAAAAGACCGGCTGCAAATCCTCCCGTTTGAGCAGCACCCGGCAGCCAAGCCGCTTTTCCAGGTTGACAGCCGGTTCCAGCGGCGTCTCTTCGGCCGCCTCATAGACCTTTGAGGTCAGTATGTTGCGAAGAATCTTCTGCATGGCACCCTCCTGGCAAACCAGCAAACACCTTAACCAAAACCGACCCTGTTGGCAAAACAAAGCCGAATCGGATGCAGCGAGATGAAACCGTTTTTAACTTTGCAAGCGTATACCATTCTTCCTATAATGCCGGGGTTGCAATGGGATGGCGAACAGGCCCTCCCCGATCTGATCGAAAAGGAGAGATGATCATGCCCGACTTCTTCTACCAGGAGCCCTTCCCCCTGAGTGAGGACACCACCGACTACTACAAGATCGAAGGTTCGGAAAAATACGTTTCCGTGACCGAGTTCGACGGCCAGGAGGTCCTCAAGGTCGACCCGGAGGCCCTGACCGTGCTGGCCAACACCGCCATGCGCGACGTCTCCTTCCTGCTGCGTCCCGAGCACAACGAGGCTGTAGCCAAAATCCTTCGGGATCCCGAAGCCTCCATGAACGACAAGGGCGTGGCAATGGCCTTTCTGCGCAATGCCATGGTCGCGGCCAAGTTCGAGCTGCCGACCTGCCAGGACACCGGCACCGCCACGGTCATCGCCAAGAAGGGACAGCGCGTCTGGACCGGCTGCAACGACGAGGAGATGATCAGCAAGGGGGTCTACAAGACCTACACCGAGGAGAACCTGCGCTACAGCCAGACCGTGGCCCTGGACATGTACACCGAAAAGAACACCGGCACCAACCTGCCGGCCCAGATCGACCTGTACGCCACCGAAGGGGACGCCTACAAGTTCCTGTTCATGGCCAAGGGGGGCGGCAGCGCCAACAAGACCATGCTCTACCAGGAGACCAAGGCGCTGCTCAATCCCGAGAAGCTCGAGAGCTTTTTGGTCGAGAAGATGAAGACTCTCGGCACGGCCGCCTGTCCGCCCTACCATATCGCCTTCGTCATTGGCGGCACCTCGGCGGACGCCTGCATGAAGACCGTCAAGCTGGCCAGCGCCAAGTATCTCGACGGTCTGCCGACCGAGGGAAATGAACATGGCCGCGCCTTCCGCGATACCGCCCTGGAAGAGAAACTGCTTGAGGCCGCTCACAAGCTCGGCATCGGCGCCCAGTTTGGCGGCAAATATTTCGCCCACGACGTACGCGTCATTCGCCTGCCGCGCCACGGTGCCTCCTGCCCGGTCGGCATGGCCGTCTCCTGCTCGGCCGACCGCAACATCAAGGCCAAGATCACCCGCGACGGCCTGTTCGTCGAACAGCTCGACCGCGATCCGGGTCGTCTGCTGCCCGAGGAACTGCGCATGGCCAAACATGAGCATGGCCACAAGATCAATCTCGATCAGCCGATGGAGCAGATACTCGCCGAGCTGACAAAACTCAAGTGCGGCGATGCCCTGCTGCTCAACGGCACCATCGTGGTCGGCCGCGATATTGCTCACGCCAAGTTCAAGGAAATCATCGACGCCGGCAAGCCGCTGCCCGAGTACCTGAAGAAACACCCGATCTACTACGCCGGTCCGGCCAAGACTCCGGAGGGACGCCCCTCCGGCTCCTTCGGGCCGACAACGGCCGGCCGCATGGACTCCTACGTCGACCTGCTGCAATCCCACGGCGGCTCGATGGTTATGATCGCCAAGGGCAACCGCAGCCAGCAGGTCACCGATGCCTGCAAGAAGCACGGCGGCTTCTATCTCGGCTCCATCGGCGGCCCGGCCGCCCTGCTCGCCGACCAGAACATCAAGAAGGTCGAGTGTATCGACTTTCCCGAGCTGGGAATGGAAGCGGTCTGGAAGATCGAAGTCGAAAACTTCCCCGCCTACATCCTGGTCGATGACAAGGGGAACGACTTCTTCAAGCAGCTCGGTCTCTGAGGCGAATTCATTCATCAACCAGCGCGGGCTCCGGTCTCTGCCGGAGCCCGCTTTTTTTGTGCGCTTGCGGCCGGTACCCATTCAGGGTAGGCTGGGGAAAACGATCAGGAGGCCCGAAGGGGCCGAGAAAGGACAGAACGAGAATGAGCGGAATCAAGCAGGGCGACCGGGTCAGCTTTACCTTTGTCGCCACCCTGAAGGACGGGACCGTATTCGACTCTTCCAGCGACCCGCACGGGGACGACTGCGGCTGCGGCGGCGATGGCCCGCTGGAATTCACCATCGGCGGCGACGAAGTTTTTCCGGCCCTGGAGCAGGCCATTATCGGCATGCAGGTAGGAGAAACCAGGGTGGTCGAACTGAGCGCCGACCAGGCTTTCGGGCAGCGGGATGAGCGTGGAGTGGTCGCGGTGCCGCGCAGCGAATTTCCCGACGATTTCGACCTTGAGGAACACATGATGCTCGAACTCGAGGGGGAGGATGACCAGGTCTACCCTGCCTGGATAACCGGCATCGAGGCCGACTTCGTCACCCTCGACACCAATCACCCTCTCGCAGGTGAGGACCTGCGCTACGAACTGACACTCGATTCCATCGTGCCGGCGCACTGACCAGTACCGGGAGCGGGCGGACCGCGTACGGTCTGCCCGCTCCCGGTTTTACATGTGTTGAACCAGAGGCTTCGGCGGCACCTGTTCCAGGGCAACCTTCCAGCCGGGATCATAGCTCTGACCGCAGCCGGGACAGATCAAAACCAGCCGACCCTGGTCACCCGACAGGCGCACGCTGACGTGAAATCCCCGCTGATAGCCGCACTGCTGACACACCCTGATTTCATTCATTGTCCTTCTCCCCGGTCTCGAAACGCGTGACCGCCTCGACGAACCCCTGAGGCAGACGCACCGGCCGGCGGCGGCCGTAGTCGAAGGCAACCAGTGCCGTCCAGCCGTCGGCGGTCACCTCCCCTGCCCTTTCCAAACGGTATTCCATGCGCATGGATGAACGGCCCAGCTCGCCGATGCGTACCTTCAGTTCCAGTTCGTCTCCAAGAAACATCTCTGCCCGGTAGTTGACGTGGGCCTCCGGCAGAATGATACCGCACCCGCCGATATCGACCTCGCTGAAACCGCCAATTCGGCCCAGGTAGCCGGCTCTCCCTTCCTGAAAATAACCCAGAACCACGTCGTTGCCGACGTGGCCGCCATAGTTGAGGTCGCGTACCCTGACCCTCAGGGGCATGCTGAAATGAAAGTCACTCATGATCACCTCTGGCAACGGGGACAGAAAAAGGTCGAGCGGTTGCTCATGCGCGTTACCGCGACCGGTTGATAACAGCTCGTGCAGGGTTGCCCGGCGCGCCCGTAAACCGCCAGGCTTTGGGAGAAGTAACCGGGCCGACCGTCGGCGCGGGTAAAATCCTTGAGGGTGGTGCCGCCGGCATCAAGGGCTTCTTCAAGAACAGCCTTCACGGCCGCGACAAGTCGCCGACACTCATCCATATCAAGATCCGAAGCGCGGCGTTCAGGGTGCAGGCCGGCCCTGAAGAGCGCTTCACAGGCGTAAATGTTGCCAACACCGACCAGGATCTTCTGGTCCATGATCAGATGCTTGACCGGTCGGCTGGTCCTCCCGGCCTGCTTGTACAGCCAATGGCCGGTGAAGTCCGAACCAAGGGGTTCGACCCCGAGATTGGCCAACAGCGGGTGCTGCCGGGCATTTCGCCCGGCCCAGAGGACGGCACCGAAGCGCCGGGGATCATTCAACCGCAGAATCGTCTGGTGAAAAACGATATCGACATGGTCGTGCCGACCGACGGCCACGCTTGAGTCGACCAGACGCAGGCTGCCCGACATGCCGAGGTGCACCAGCAGGGTACCGGAGTTGAAGTTGAACAGCAGATACTTGGCCCGGCGGCCGATACCCTTGAGCCGGGCGCCGACCAGGCGTTCGACCAGGTCGGGCTCGACCGGCCAGCGCAGGCTGCCGTTGCGAACGGTCACGCCAGTGACACGGCGTCCGGCCAGATGCGGTTCCAGCCCTCTGCGGGTTGTTTCGACCTCGGGCAACTCCGGCATCAGAAAAAAACCACCCCACCCTGGTCGAAATGGTCAAAATCGAGATCCTCGACCCGGCCGCGGTAGTGACTGCGGTCCATCCTGCTACTGCCAAGGTAGCGCCACAGGCCGCCCTCCCGCAACAGGACCGCCATCTCGAAGCTCTCCTGATAGCCTCCCTCGCCGCGAAGCAACTGATGAAAGATCAGTTCGGCCCGGTCACCGGATGACCGGCTGCGCAGCAGTCGGAAGCGCTCGATGGTGATCCTTCCGGCAATCTCACTGCGCGCGTAGGACAGATAGTCCGCCCGGTCGGGAAACTGCCGCAGAAATGGGGCTTCGGAGTGGTAGCTGTCGTAGATGAAACCGAATTCGCCGCGACGAAAGGCGTCGATTCTCTGGCGTATCAGGGTTTCCGGATCAGCATCAAAGGGAACCACGCGCATGGTCTCAATCCTTCAGACGCGGGTCGAGAGCGTCGCGAATCCCCTCGCCGAGCAGATTGTAACCGAGCACGGTCAGCAGAATGGCCAGACCCGGAAAGACCGACAGCCACCAGGCAGTGCCCAGGGTCTGCTTGCCGGCAATCAGCATGTTGCCCCAGGACGGAGTTGGCGGCTGAACGCCGATACCGAGGAAGGAGAGCGCGCTTTCGGTCAGGATGGCGCCGGCCACCCCGAGGGTGGCATGCACCAGCACTGGCGACATGGCATTGGGAAGGATATGGCGCAGGATCACGCGCAGGTCGCTGGCACCGAGAACCCGCGCGGCGAGGACGAATTCGCGCTCCCGCAGGGAGAGGAATTCGGCGCGCACCAGACGCGCCACCCCCATCCAGCCTGTCAGACCGATGATGATCATGATGTTCCAGATCGACGGTTCGAGAAATGCGATCACCGCCAGGATCAGAAAGAAGGATGGGAAGCAGAGCATGATATCGACGAACCTCATGATGACCGCGTCCCAGGCGCCGCCATAGTAACCGGCCAGGGCGCCGAAGATGATGCCGATAGCTGTGGCGATGCCGACGGCGACAAAACCGACCAGCAGGGAGATGCGGGCACCGTAGCAGAGGCGCACCAGCACATCCCGCCCGAGGTCGTCGGTGCCGAGCAGATGGCCGGGGCCGGGAGGCTGGAGCCGGGCGGATATGTCGATGGCACCGGGATCGACACCAAACAGGGGCGCGGCGGTGGCGAGCAGGCACATCAGCAGCACCAGACCTGCACCGGCCATGGCCATGCGGTTGCGCCGCAGACGCTGCCAGACAATATCGCGAAAGAATCCCCGTGCCATGTCCCGTCGTCCGCCTACCTCAGCTCTTCGTATTCCTGCCTGGTCAGCACACCAAGGTCGTACAGCTTGTCCAGAAGGGCTTGCAGCTTCTGCTCCGTGTTGCGGGAGCGCCGTGGGGGTACGCCAGATTCGGCAGATTCAGCAACAGCCGCTTTTTTTTCGTCCGCGGGCGCCTGTGCGGCCTGAACGGGAGCAGCACCACGATAGTACCTGTCGATCGCTTCACGAATCTGCCCATCCGGCGCAATGGCAGGACGAATCCGGCAACCGGTCATGAACTGCAGGGCATCGATCACCATCAGGTTGGTCGGGTCCGACATCGCTACCAGCAGGTAGGCGGTTCCGGACATGGCACCGCGTCGGATCGGCAGGACATTGAACTGCCGTGCCTTCTCTTCCGGTATCAGTTCCTTAAGGTCGCCAGCAATCTTTTCCGTCGCCAGGTCGACCCGCGGGCAGTTGAGCTGTTCTGAAAGAAAACTGAGCAGCCTGTCTTCACTGATATAGCCGAGCCGGATCAGCGACTGCCCCAGGCGCCCGCCGAGATTGCGCTGCAGCGACAGCGCCGAATTGAGTTGAAATTCATCGATGATGCCGGCAGCGACCAGCATCTCGCCAAGTTTCAGGTTTTTTCGTGCCATAAAGATTCATTCCATATGCGCAGGTCAAAGAACTTCATCGGGTTTCAGCCAGGCGAAGAACCACGCGGCGGTTGCGTTCCCGCCCGGCCTGGGTTGCGTTATCAGCCACCGGACGGCTCTCGCCATAGCCGATGATTTCAAATTTCTCCAGAGGCAAGCCCAGTTTCCGGCACATTATAGCGGCGACCGTCTCGGCCCGTTTCCAGGACAGGGTGCGGTTCCAGGCTGCGGGCCCGACACTGTCCGTATGCCCCTCGACTACCACCCTGGTGACGGGATGGCGCCGCAGAAACTTTTCACCTCGGGCCAATACCGCCTCGTTGCCGGGCAGCAGCCGGCAGGTGCCGGTAGCGAAATGCAGATCGAGTTCCAGCCGGACAGGTGCGGGTTCAGGAGCCGAGTCCTGCGTGGCGACGGTTGGTCGCGGGCAGCCGTCGGCGCCCACGGCCACCCCCGCATCAGTCCCGGCACAGCGGTCAAGCCCGTCGGCGACACCATCGCCATCGCTGTCCCGAAGGCACCCGGCCAGGTCGACCAGAACACCACGCGGTGTCTCAGGACAGCGATCAAGGCTGTCGAAAACGCCGTCGCCATCAGCATCATCCGAACAACCGTAACTGTCGACCCTCGCTCCGAATGCCGACTCCGGGCAGCGGTCCAGGGCATCGATGATGCCGTCTCCGTCTGAATCGACAATGGCCACCTGGCGCGGCTGGCCGCCGGAACAGCCGGTCAGCTGGCCCAGAAGCATTGCCAGTAGCAGGACGATTGACAAATTCCTCGCGTTCAAGAAACTGTCCTCCCGTTATGATTTGCGGATGCGCGGGTCGGCCAGGGCATAGCCGACATCGGCCAGCAGGTTGCCGACCAGGGTCAGGACCGCCCCGAGCACCAGGACCCCCATGATCAGCGGATAGTCGCGCATCATGACACCGTCATAAAACAGTTTGCCCATCCCCGGGATGGCGAAGATGGTCTCAAAGATTACGCTGCCGCCGATCAGCCCGGGCACCGACAATCCCAGGATGGTAATGACCGGCAAAAGCGCGTTGCGCAGGGCGTGCCGCAGAATGACGGCCCGCTCGGGCAGTCCCTTGGCGCGCGCGGTCAGAACATAGTCCTGCCGCACCACTTCAAGCATGTTGGACCGCATGTAGCGACTGAACCCTGCCAATCCACCGAAAGCCGAAACGAATACCGGCATCACCAGGTGGCTTGCATAGTCGGCCAGGCGACCAAACCAGTCGAGATACTCATGTCCCAAAGAGCGCAACCCGGCAATGGGAAAAAGACCGAGCCGGACCCCGAAAACATCCATCAGCAGCAGGGCCAGCCAGAAGGACGGCATGGCAAATCCGATGAAGACAAAGACCGTGGTCGACCGGTCAAACAGGGAATTGCGCCGGATCGCCGACAGGATGCCGATTGGGATACTCACCGCCAGGATAACCAGAATCGACAGGACGTTGATCAGGATGGTCACGGGGAGACGTTCGGCGATCTTGTCAAGAACAGGCCGATGGTCACCCGCAAAGGAGCGACCGAAATCGAGGCGCGCCAGCCGGCCAATCCAGTCAGCGTACTGGACATACAGAGGCCGATCGAGACCGTACTGGGCCCTCAGGCGATCGCGCAACTCCACGCTCGCCTCGGGGTTGAGCTCGGTCTGCAGATCCGTTGGCTCTCCTGGCGCCAGATGGATGACGGCAAAGGAGATCAGAGTGATCCCGATCAGCAGCGGGATCATCAGCAGCAGACGTTTGCCGATGTACCTGAGCACGGTTGTCCTTCGCTTCCCTGATTGCGCCTGTTACTGGGCGTACTTCTGCTCGCCTTCGGGTACGTACCAGCGGATGAAATTGTGCAGGATGCCCGCCGGGGCAGGTTCGATACCGCGAAAACGCTTTGCCACCGCCGGCAAAGCCTCACCGACGTAAAGAAAGGTGTAGGGCTGTTCCTCGGCCAGAATTTCCTGGAAGCGGTCGTAGATCTTTTTGCGCTCGGCCTGAACAAAGGTTCGCCGCCCCTTCTCGAGCAGCTCGTCCACCTCGGCGTTCTTGTAGTGAATGAAATTGAGTTGCCGGGGACCTGTCTTGGACGAATGCCAGATGTTGTACTGATCAGGTTCCGGCCCTCCGCGCCAGCCAAGAATACAGGCATCGAAGTTGCCGGCGTGGATGAACTCCTTGAGAAAAGTTGCCCACTCGACCACCCGGATCTTGACCTGGATGCCGACCTCCTTGAGCCGGCGCTGGATGATCTCCGCCGACTTGACGCGCAGGTCATTCCCCTGGTTGGTCACGATGGTGAACCTGAAGGGCTTGCCGTTCCGGTCCAGCACTCCGTCACCGTCACTGTCTGTCCATCCTGCCTCGGCCAGCAGCTTTCGGGCCTTGTCCGGGTCGTGACTGTAACGCTTTACTTTCGGATTGTAAACCCAGGTATCGGGTTTGTAGGGCCCGGTTGCCGCCTGGCCCAGGCCCAGCAGCACCCCGTCGATAATCTCTTTTTTGTCAATGGCGTAGGAGATCGCCTGGCGCACCCTCTTGTCCTGGAACAGGGGGCGTTCCAGGTTGTAGCCCAGGTAGGTGTAACTGAAGGCCAGGTAGCGATACTTGTTGAAGTTGCGAGCGAAAGCCGGTGTGTTGGTCTGGGTGGTGTACTGAATCGGGGTCAGGTCCATCAGGTCGAGCCCCCCAGACTGCAATTCCATGAACTGGGTCGACTGGTCTGGAACGATCCTGTAGACGACCCGTTTCAGGTAGGGACGACCCTCAAAGTAATCTTCGTTGGCCTCAAGCACCACCTTTTCTCCAGGGACCCATTCAACGAACCTGTAGGGACCGGTACCGATCGGGCTTCGGGAGAGCGGGCTTTTGGTGATGTCCTTGCCTTCAAGCAGATGCTTCGGAAGAATGTTCAGTCCCCAGCTGCCCAGAGCCGGCGCGTACGGTTTCGGGTAGGTCACCCGAAAGGTATAGGGATCTGGCGCCTCGGCCCTGCGGACCTGCTTGTAGGCCTCGGCGTAGGCTGTCGGAGTATCGGGGTCGATGTACAGCTGATAGGTAAACAGCACATCGGCCGAGGTAAAGGGCGCGCCGTCATGCCATTTGACTCCCTTGCGCAGGTGAAAGGTGATGGTCAGGTTGTCGGGCGAGATATCCCAGGACTCGGCCAGTTCCCCCTCCAGGACCAGGTTCTTGTCGTAACGGACCAGACCGTTGTAAACCAGTCCACTGATATCCGCCGAGGCGGCATCGGTCGCGAGAATCGGCAGCAGGTTGCTCGGTTCAGCGATCGAACCTTCGATGAAGGTGTCGCCATAGGCCGGCCCGGCATCAGCGGCGGGGACAACAGTCTCTTCGGTTTTCTGCTGGCACCCGACCAGCACAAGGACGGCGACCAGAAGCAGAAGGGTCAGACGTAACTTGATCATGTATCATCTCCGTCGATGAGGTAGAGGGACGACCCGGCGGGCGGAGTGAGCTGGAACAGCCCATCCGGAATCTCAGGATTCAACTCCAGGGTCTTGAAGCTCAATCGCAGGCTTCTGCCGGTGCCCGGCCATTCGAGAGTCAGGTCGCGGGGAAAACCGTCCTGTTCATCAAAGCGGCTCCAGGCCGCCTTCATCAGGATAGCACCTTCAGCTTCAACCTCCAGCCCGACCAGGCGCATCCGGTCGTCAAACAGCAGGGAACGGGCCAGTCCATCCCTGTCGGAGAGCAGGCGAAAACCAAATGTTTCCCGGTACGCGCGCCAATCGGCGTTATCGTACCCCGGAGCATGATGCACCAGTGCGACAAGCTGCCGAGGCGTAGCCTGCAGGCGCAGAACGCGGCTGAGGCCATTACCGTCGGCACGACCGAAATAAAAACGGTTCTGCCCTGGCAACCAGGCCTGCAGGCGTTCACCGTCGGTTGCGACCACCATCAGAGGCGGGCCGAACATACTCAAAGCTTCAGCCCTGAGTCGATCCGGACGGGCGGCCACCAGAGCCTGGCGACCGCGAAAATCACCTTCCGGAGACTTGATGCTAACCACGGCCAGCCCCCGCAGCCGCTCAGCCTGCCCGGTCGCGCGCGTCAGCGCCTGAAGCAACAGCTCCGGATCAACCTCGACCCTCTGTCGCGGGGCCGCGACCGGAGCGCAGGCCGCAATCAACAGAAAGAGCCACATCCATCTCATTGTGCGCCACCACCCTCGGGCGAGCCCAGAGCTTGACGAGCCGGCAGGTATTCGGGATCGATTTCGAGAATCTGCAACCACAGATCCCGCGCCTTTTCGTCCTGCCCCATTGCCTGTTTTACCCGGGCAAAATGATCGAGTACCACCGGATCGGAGGGCAGACCTTCGGCCGCCTTTTCCATCGCGGCGTGCGCCTCAGGGTACCGCCCCAGACGGAAAAGAACCCAGCCGAGGGTATCGTAGATATGCGGGGCCTGGCGCCTGGCCAGCGCCCTGTTGACCATTTCGAGCGCCTGCTCCAGGTTGGTGCCCTCCTCGGCATAGCCGTAGGCGACATGGTTGAGCGCCTCGGGATGCTCCGGGTCCCGTTCCAGCACCTGCCGCATGATACCGACGGCCAGCTTGCGCATGCCGTTACGTTCGTAGACGACCCCCTGGCGGTAAAGCAGGTCGATATCCTCGGGGAACCGGGCGTAACCCTGCCTGAGAATATCGAGGGCAAGATCCATCTTGCCCAGCTGGTCGTAAAGGGCAGCGAGATAGTCATAGATGTCGGGCCGCTGCGCTCCCCGGTCAAGCACTTCCTTCAGGGCATCAGCCGCCTCGTCCAGACGGTCCAGCTGTTGCAGTACGAAGGCCCTGTGGTAGCCGGCATCCATGCCCAGTTCTCCACCGGGGGGCACCTGGCTGAAAGCCTCAAGCGCATCCTCCCAGCTTTCAAGCCGCTCAAGAGCCAACCCCAGGAAATAACGCACACGGTCAAGATCCGGTTTCTGATCGAGAATGGCCTCGAACATCTCCGCGGCACCGGCAAAATCGCCCTTCTCCATCAGAAGCAGGCCAATTTTGCGCCGCGCCTCGAGGTCATCCGGGTTCGCATCCCTGAGCAGCTCAAGGACCGCCATCGCCTCGTCGAATTTCTTCTGCCGCACCAGAACGCCGACCAGATCATGCCGCAACAGGCCGGCCTGTCCGGACCGCCCGATTCCAAGGCGCAGGACCTCTTCGGCCCGAACAGGATCCCCCTGTTCGACCAGCAACTGCGCCAGCTCGACGTACCCCCCGGGCTGGTCCGGCTGCAGTTCGATGATGCGCCGGTAAGACTCTTCAGCACATGCGCCATCCCCGACCAGCTGGCAGGAGCGGGCCAGCTGGGCCCATCCGGCCACCGATTCGGGCCGGCGTTCGACAAAGGTCCGAAAGGCTTCGATGGCCCTGTCGTGCTGATTCAACCGGGCATGGCTCATGCCAAGGTGCAGCCAGACGGCATCCCGTTCAGGGTCGAGGCGCAGCACCTCCTGAAAATGGCCGACAGCTCCGGCATAGTCCCCGCGGTTAAAGTAGAGCCCCCCTAGAAAGAGATGCCCCTCAACGAAATCCGGGTTTTCGATCAGTGCCTCTTCGACTGCATGGGCGGCACCGTCAACATCCTTCATGCGCAGTCGCAGCTGCCCTGTGGCCAGCCTGAGCTTGTCGGAGCGGGGATCAAACTCCCTGGCCCGCTCGAGGGCGGCAGCCGCCTCGGCGTAGCGCTGGTCCTGCATCAGCATCTGGGCACGGGCAAAATGGTAGAGGGCCTCGCTGCCCGGGTCCCGGCTGGCGACCGGGCGTTCGACGCTCCCCGGCGCGGCCCCGCGCGGGGGGGACAGACAACCTGAAATTCCGGCAGCCAGAATGACAAGCAGCAAGATATTGCAGAGCCGATTTCGAGGCATGAATTCTCTCCAGGACCGAAGGGGGCGGCCACTTCGCTCCCGGCGGGTAAAAATCGAAAATAAAAAGACAGCTTTACAGCTGTCATCGGTATGTTAATCTAATTGTAAATTCAACGGGTTAAGATAGCAAGTCCGGTTCGGATTTCTTTGCGGGCTTCAACCAGCCGCCCGGACGAAACAACCGGGCCCGGTCAACAACGGCATGAGCATGAAACCGACTGAACCTCACCGTCTGCGCGAAGCCTGGATTCTCTGTTTCCTGCTGGGCTGCATCATGCTCAACTATCCCTTCATCCATATCTTCAACAAGGCAGACACCCTTCTGGGCATCCCTGTGCTGGTGCTCTATCTGCTGGTGGGGTGGCCCGTCTCCATCCTGATCATCTGGTTCTTTTCCCTGCAGCTCGGCCGCAGTGACGACGACACCGGAAGACGGGACCGCGGCGCTCCATGATTTCGGTCAAGCTGGTCGCACTGGTCACCCTGGGATATCTGGGGCTGCTGTTTCTGGTCGCCTATTACGCCGACCGGAAACACGAACAGGGCAAAAGCCTGATTTCCAATCCGACCATCTACTCCCTGTCGCTGGCAGTCTACTGCACGTCCTGGACCTTCTACGGTTCGGTCGGCCGCGCCGCCACCATCGGCCTCGACTTCCTCACCATCTACCTGGGCCCGACGCTGATTGCCTTTGCCTGGTGGTTCCTGCTGCGACGCATGGTGCGGATCAGCAAGGAACAGAACATCACCACCATCGCCGACTTCGTCTCCAGCCGCTACGGCAAATCGGCCTACATGGGTGGGCTGGTCACCATCTTTTCGGTGGTCGGCATCATGCCCTACATTGCCCTGCAGCTCAAGGCGGTCTCCCAGACCTTTGATCTGCTCACCCTGCCGCCTCCGCAACGCAGTGAAGGGCTCGGTCACTATCTGCCACAGCTGCCGCAAACCCTCGACACCGCCTTCATCATCGCCCTGACTCTTGCCCTGTTCGGGGTGCTGTTCGGAGCCCGAAACCTCGACGCTTCGGAACGCCACGAAGGCATGGTCGCAGCCATCGCCCTGGAATCGATCATCAAGCTGGTCGCCTTTCTCGCCGTCGGCCTTTTTGTGACCTATGGCCTTTTCGACGGGTTCACAGATATTTTCGGTCAATTCCTTCATGATTTTCCTGAACGGATCCATCTGCTGCTGATCGACACCGAACAGATCCCCTATATCACCTGGTTCAGCCTTACCTTCATCTCGATGATGGCCTTCATGTTCCTGCCTCGCCAGTTTCACATCATGGTCATCGAAAACTCGGATGAAAGTCATATCCGCCAGGCCATGTGGCGCTTTCCCCTGTACGCCTTCGCCATCAATCTGTTCGTCCTCCCCGTCGCCCTGGGCGGCCTGCTGCTCAACGGCGGAGACACCAGTCAGGCCGATTACTTCGTACTGTCCCTGCCGATGCAGACCGGACACTACTGGCTTGGCATGTTCGCCTTTGTCGGCGGCCTGTCGGCCGCGGCCGGGATGGTGATGATCTCCTCGGTCGCTCTGGCCACCATGGTTCTCAACCAGCTGATTACGCCGCTGATCCTGAAATTCCGCATCGTCGTCGACAACTATTATCTCATCCTGCTCAACCTGAAGCGCCTGGCCATCTTCGTTGTCGTTTTTCTCGGATACCTCTTCTACCGGGCCATTGGCGAATCCTACGCCCTTGTCAACATGGGACTGATCTCCTTCATCGCCGCGACCCAGTTCGCCCCGGGCCTGATCGGCGGCCTCTACTGGCGGCGTGCCACCCGAAAGGGAGCCGCCACCGGCCTGATCCTCGGGTTCCTGGTCTGGTTCTATACCCTGATCATTCCGTCCTTTGTCCGTTCGGGCTGGCTGCACAGTGCCATCCTTGAAGAAGGCCTGTTCGGCATCCGCCTGCTGCGCCCCCTTGAACTGTTCGGGCTGAGCGGTTTCGACATCTGGAGCCATTCCCTGTTCTGGACCCTCTTTTTCAACATTGGCGCCTTTCTGACCCTGTCGCTGCTCACAGCCCCGGATGAGCGCGAGCGCGAACAGGCTGAAAAGTTTGTCGGCGTCTATACCGGCAGCCTGCTGCCCAAGGAGCGCCAGCGCATCAGCCGCGCCCCGTCCATCCTCGAGTTCGTCGATCTGATGTCCAAGTTCATCGGGGAGAAACAGGCTCATGCCGCCATCGCCGATTATCTGGGCGACCGGGAGGCGACCATCGACCAGCACGGCAGTCTGTCGGAATACGAACTGCCCAACCTGAAGCGCTTTACCGAACGCACCCTCGCCGGTTCGGTCGGGGCCGCGGCGGCGAGTATCATCGTCGAAAACTACCTGTCGACCCGTGGCAGCCGCATGGAGAAGGTTTTCGATATCTTCGGCTCGGTCACCCTGAGCCGCACCTCAAGCCGCGAGCAGCTTTCCGTCCTGTACGAGGCGGCGCGCGTTGTGGCCAGCGGTGCGCCGCTGCAGACCATCTTCGACAACATCCTCGAACTGCTGATCCAGCAGTTCAAGTTCGATCTGGTGGTAATCCGCCTGCTGGACCAGGACAGCATGACCCTGACGGTTCGCAGCCAGAAAGGCATGAGCTCGGAGCATTTCGGCCACTCGGCTCGCAAACTGACCATGGAAACCACCATCGGCGAGGTCTTCCTGACCAACCAGGCCATTGTCGTCAATGACACCGACGAACTGAAGGACAAACCGCAAACCAGCCAGATCGTACATCGCGAAGGGATTCTCTCCTTCGCCCACGCCCCCATCACCATGGAGGGGGAACCGATCGGGGTTCTGTCAGCATTTTCCAAATCGGTTCGAGGCATCTTCACCGAAGAATTCGTCGAGCTGTTCACCAGCCTCGCCAGCCAGGTCGGTGTCGCCTGGCGCAACAACCAGCAGACCCGCGACCTGATCGCCGCCCGGGAACAGCAAAAGGAGATGGAAATCGCCAAAACCATCCAGTTGAGCCTGCTGCCCCAGGCCACGCCCAGAATAGAGGGGATTTCCCTGGCCGGGTTGTGCGTTCCGGCCCGTGAGGTCGGCGGCGATTACTACGACTACCTGGAGCGCGCCGACGGCAACCTCGATCTTGTCGTGGCTGACGTGTCGGGGCACAACGTCGGCTCGGCACTGATCATGGCGGAAACCCGGACCTTCATTCGCGCTCGCGCCAGCAAGCTTGACGCACCGGACCAGGTTCTGGATGCCCTGAACAGGTTCTTCTACGACGATCTGACCCAGGCCGAACTGTTCATCACCCTGGTCTACATTCGATTCCAGCCCGAAACGGGAAACCTTGTCTATGCCAGCGCCGGGCATAACCCGCCCCTGGTCTACAGGCACGCCAGCGGCACGATCGACCGGCTTGACGCCGAAGGACTGATCCTCGGGGTGCGCCCGGAAGTCACCTTCGACTGCTGTCGCGACCGACTTGAGCCTGGCGATGTCCTGCTGATGTTCACGGACGGCCTGACCGAGGCGGAAAACCGCGCCGGCGAGTTTTTCGGGGAGGAGAGACTGGTACAGATGCTCATCGACAACAGGCATCTGCAGCCGCAGGAACTGATCGAGACGCTGCTGCAGCAGTTGCGCCTGTTTACCGGCAGCCAGAACTTCAGGGATGACATTTCCCTGGTGGTCATGAAACGGGAAAGCTGACCCGAACCTGAGGTCGTCGGGGTCAGTTATGCTATGCTAAAGCGGCCCGCCCGACGGGCCAAACCAGACCAAGGAGCCAGTCACATGATCGTTCAGATTGAGGAAAAAGACACCGCCGTCCTGATTACGGTCAAGGAGGAGCGCCTCGACGCTCACAACAGCGGCGAGCTCAAGACCCAGATGCTTAACCTGTTCGAGGAAGGCAAGAACAGCCTGGTTGTCAATCTTGAGGAGGTGCGCTTTGTCGACTCCTCCGGCCTTGGAGCCCTGGTATCGGGCTTCAAGAACGCCAGCGCGCGCAGCGGCAGCCTGAAGCTCTGCAACCTGCAGCCCCAGGTCAAATCGATGTTCGAACTGACCCGGCTGCATCGGGTGTTCGAAATCTTTCCCAACGTCGATGAGGCGCTTGCCAGTTTCAGTTGACTGGAATCGGGCCGGAGGCACACCGCCTCCGGCCGACCGTGACAGATGGAAAAGCTGGATATCGACATCAGGGTTCCCAACCAGACCCGCTATCTCGGACTGATCGGCCGGGTTGGAGAGGATGTGGCCCACACCCTCAGGGGGTACAGGGGCGACCGCGAGGAACTGGCCTACCATGTCAACCTAGTGTTGACCGAGGCCATTACCAACGCCATCCGACACGCCAACGAAGATGATCCGGACAAGGAGATCCGGGTATCGATCAGCGTCGACCGGGGCCGTCTGATAATCCGGGTCTTCGACCAGGGGGCCGGGTTCGATTTCAAGGACCGCTCAAGCCCCGAGTTCCGATCCCTCGACGAGCACGGCCGCGGGGTCTACATTATCCGATCCCTGATGGACAGCGTCGAATATCGCCAGACCGATTCGGGGCACGTGCTTGAAATGATCAAGGATCTGAACTGACAAGCGCCAGCAGCTGTTCCAGCTCACCGTGAGACCGAACCTGCCAGTCTCCGGACACCCTCTCGCCATAGGCAACAAACCGAATGCCGGCCGCGTCGGCGGCCTGGCGATCCAGCTCCGAGTCACCGACAAAAACCAGCTGGGAAGAATCGATCTCCAGGCTCTGCGCAGCCTTGAAAAGCATGTCGGGCGCCGGCTTGGGACGGGCGACATCCCTGCTGGTGACCACAGCACTGAAACATTCAGCCAGGCCGAAATGATGCAGTATGTCCGTCATGCTGTTGCCGCGGTTGGTAGCAACTGCCAGCGGCCATGCACTGCTCAGGCGCCGCAACCCCTCGATCATCCCGGGTTCAGGGTCCATGAATGGAAGGAACTGCCGGTAGTCAAGCCCGGCGGCAATCTCCAGCGCCCGTTCCGCCAGGCCGGGTTCCAACAGGCTGGTCAGCACGGTACGGCTGTCGGCGGTGTGACACAGCTGCGCCTTGTCAGGCTGATCCTCGGTGACCGGCGGAAGATCGAAGCGGGCGAGAATGGCGTTGTAGTAGGCCAGGTTGGCCCTGCGACTCTCGAACAGGACACCGTCACAGTCAAAAATGACACCCGCAATCGTCATCTGGCCGTCCTGCCCCGCAGCACAAACCAGAGGCCTGCGATACCCAACAGAATCATCGGTAAAGAGAGCAGTTGACCCATGGTAGCTCCGAACCACAAAAAGCCGAGCTGAGGATCGGGTTCACGCACGAACTCGACCAGGAATCGGAACAGACCGTAGCCGGCGAAAAAGACAAAGAGGGGGACCCCGGCCCTGGAGCCACGCAGGTTGAGCCAGAGCAGCAGACAGAAGAGGACGACTCCTTCGAGCAGGAATTCATACAGCTGGCTGGGATGACGCGGCAGCAGGCCGGCCTGGGGAAAGACCATGCCCCAGGGGACATCGGTGGTACGCCCCCAGAGTTCGCCGTTGATGAAATTGCCGAGCCGACCGAGTCCAAGCCCGATAGTCGCGCTGTTGGCAATGATATCTCCGAGCTGAAGCACCGGCAGACTGCGTCGTCGGCAGAAGAGCAGGCTGGCCAGGATCACACCGAGCAATCCGCCGTGAAAACTCATCCCCCCCTGCCAGACCGCCGGGATATCCAGAGGGTGGCTGAAAAAGTGCGCCGGGTTGTAGAAGAGAACATAGCCGAGCCGACCGCCGAGAATGACCCCTATCACGGCGTAGAAAAGCAGATCGGAAAGGTCGTCGCGGCCAAGAGGCAGGCCCTTCCGGTCGGCCAGCCGCCGGATAAGCAGCCAGGCGGCACCGAAACCGGCCAGATACATCAGCCCGTACCATCGTACCGCCAGCGGCCCTACTCTGAAAAGAACCGGATCGATATCAGGATAGTTCAGCATCAGCAGTCCTCAATGCAAGCTCCATTTTCGCAAAAGGGCAAAAGCTGCTCAGGCGACCAGGCTTGATCGAACCGGATCCCGACCTGGGAGAGGACCGAAGTCCACTGTTCGGGCAGTCCGGAGCGGATGCGCAAGTCGGCAAGGCTGACAGGGTGTTTCAGGTGCAACTGCCAGGCGTGCAACAGCTGTCCATGCACAGCCACCCCTGCTGCGGCGGCCGGACCGCCATAGGGCAGGTCTCCGACCAGCGGGCAACCGGCTTCGGAACAATGGGCGCGTATCTGGTGCGACCGTCCGGTCACGGGCTCGACCAGAACAAGACTGACCTCCCCTTCCCTGGCCAATACCCGGTAGCGGGTGACAGCCCCGCGACCACCTTTGGATACGGAGCGCACAAGGTTGTCGGCCCTGGACCTCGCAAGGTTTGATCGCAGAACCCCGGCCTGATCCGGCATTGTGCCGCTGACCAAGGCCAGGTAGAACTTGCGCAGCCGGTGTTCGGTGAATTGCCTCGTCAGTCCCTTGTGGGCCTGGGGGTGAATACTGAACACCATGACGCCACTGGTGTCCCGGTCCAGCCTCTGAACCATGCCGATATCGGGTTTGCGTCCATGCCGCCGATCACGGCGACCGAGGTAGTCCAGCACTCCCTGGTAAACGGTTCCCTGGAACCTGGCCGGAGTCGGTTGGCAGTCAATGCCGGCCGGCTTGTCAAGTGCCAGCAACCACCGGTCCCGATAAAGAATGCGCTCTGCCCCGGGCAGCCACGGCTCAAGCGGTCGGCCGTCAATAAAGACCTCTACCCGGTCACCCTGCCGCAAACAGGTTGAGCACTGCCGCCAGCGACGGCCATTCAGATGAACACCGCCGGTGGCAATGACCTTTTTCCAGCATTCCCTGCTTATATCCGGACAGGCGCCAGCCAGAAAACGATCGATCCGTTCGCCGGCAGTCTCCTGTGATACGGTCAGATGCAGGTGTCGCTTGTTCAGGTTGGACATGGCCCCGGTCGCAGTCTGTCACCCCGCCGGTTGACAAGCTTCTCCGGCGTGGTAGCTTGAAAAAAGATACGAAAAATTAACGGTTCTGGGATGCGCGGTACGCTGGCCGGAGGCATGACCAACACGTTATCTGATCCTGCCCGTGTCGGCCTGCGGTGAGCAGGCCCGCCCAGGTAGCGGGAAGCCTGAAGCAGGTTGCCGGGCGGGGCTGGTCCGGACCGGATAAGGGCTCATGCCCCCAGTCGCAACCGGCATCCCGGAAACGCCGTACGACAAAAGGCCCCGAAGCAAAGTCGGGGCCTTTTGCAGGTCTGCGCGGGCCATCACCGGTCAGGCCGAACCGTTACCGTTGTTGACCCTGAGCTTGAGCTCCTTGCCGGTCTTGAAGAAGGGGGTCTTCTTCGAGGGGATCGACACGACTTCGCCACTCTTGGGGTTGCGCGCCTGACGCGCCTCGCGTTCACGGATGGTAAAGGAACCGAATCCGCGAATCTCGACCCGGTCACCCTCCGCCAGCGCGCTACCGATGGAATCGAAGATGGTATTGACCACCAGTTCCGCTTCCTTCTTGTTCAGGCCACCCGCCGTGTAGGAGAGTCGCTCAATCAGCTCACTCTTGGTCATGCCTACCTCCTGATCAGAATCCATACCAGACAAACTGGAGGCCGGGGAGATCACGGTTGCTCAGAACCTCGCCCAGCCGGGCTTTGCTTTCCTCAACAAGATAGCGCAGAAAATCGGGACGATGCCGCTCCGGATAGATCACCTGCGGCTTGCCCTGGATACCACCCATCTTGCCCGCAAGGGCGATGGCGTCCTGCAGGTTGCCCAACTCGTCGACCAGGCCGATTTTCAAGGCCTGTCGTCCGGTGTAGATACGGCCATCGGCCAGTTCCTTGACTCGCTTCAGGTCCATCTTGCGACCTTCCGCGATGGCCGACACGAACTGCAGGTGGACGTCGTCGATCAGACCCTGAAGGATATTCTTTTCTTCGTCGGTCATCTCGCGGGTTGCCGAGCCGATATCCTTGTGCGCGCCGCTTTTGACCACCTGGCTTTTCAGGCCGATCTTGGCCAGCAGTTCCTCCATGTTGGTGAACTGCATCACCACGCCGATACTGCCGGTCAGGGTCCCCGGGTTGGCAAGAATCCGCCGGGCGGGTACGGCGACATAGTAGCCGCCGGAGGCCGCGACGGTTCCCATGGAGACGACCACCGGCTTGTCACGGGCGAGCTTTTTGACTTCCTCGTAAATTTCCTGTGCCGGCCCGACAGCTCCGCCTGGAGAATTGACCCGCAGCACAACGGCCTTGACGGTCGGGTCTTCGCGGTAGTCAACCAGCTGTTCCATCAGGGAGCGGGAGGAGTCGATCACCCCCTGAATCTCCACAACCGCCACCTTCTCGCCCACGGGAAATGTCGTCGGTCGGCCGAAAATCAGGGCAAGAACAATGACGGACACGAAAAAGAAAACGAAGACGCAGCCAACCAGGAACAGGGCCATCAGAAAGGGATGTTTTCTCATCGTGATTCCCTGACCTGACCCCTTGCCGCTGTTACTGGCAGCCCGGGGTCACTGAAAAGACAAAAAGGGACCAGCCCCTCCCTGAGGGACCGGTCCCTTCCATTCAGGTTCAGTCTTCGCTGTTGTCCTGACCGTTTTTGCCGAGGGCGCCCTGGAGCAGTTCGCCCAGGTTGGACGTGGCACTCTTCTGAGCCCCGATCATCTCGTTGATCTCGGCTTTCTGCTTTTGTTCGTCGAGCTGCCGGATCGACAGGGCGATCTTGCGGTCCTCGGTGTCGACGTTGAGCACGCAGGCCTCAAGCTCGTCACCCACCTGCGCGAAGCTCTTGGGAGTGTCGATCTTCTCATGGCTGATTTCGGAAACGTGGATCAGGCCCTCGACTCCTTCCTCCAGTTCGAGGAAGATGCCGAAATCGGTCACCGACGTCACCTGTCCCCTGATAATGGTGCCGGGGGCGTAGCGGCGGGGGATTTCACTCCAAGGATCGGGAACCAGCTGCTTGATGCCCAAAGAGAAACGCTCGTTGTCGCGATCGATGTTCAGAACCACCGCCTTGACGACATCCCCCTTCTTGTAGAGTTCGGAGGGATGCTTGACGCGCTTGGTCCAGGACAGGTCAGAGATGTGCACAAGGCCGTCGATCCCTTCGTCGACACCGACAAAGATACCGAAGTCGGTGATGTTCTTGACCTGACCCTCAATGATGGTGCCGGCCGGGAATTTCTCACCGACAACGTCCCAGGGGTTGGGTTCAACCTGCTTGAGGCCAAGGGAGATGCGACGGTTCTCGGTATCAACCGCGAGCACCACAGACTCGACCTCGTCGCCGATGTTGAGGATCTTGTTCGGGTGCTTGATACGCTTGGTCCAGCTCATTTCCGAAACGTGGATCAGGCCTTCGACACCCTCCTCAAGTTCAACGAAAGCACCGTAGTCGGTCAGACTGACGACCTTGCCGGTGACCTTGTTGCCGATCTCGTACTTGTCGGAAACGGTCAGCCAGGGGTCGGGAGAAATCTGCTTCAGGCCGAGGGAGACACGCTCCTTCTCCTGGTCGTACTTGAGGACCTTGACGTTGACCTTGTCACCGACAGCGAGAATGTCGGAGGGATGGTTGACCCGTCCCCAGCTCATGTCGGTGATGTGCAGCAGGCCGTCGATACCGCCGAGATCGATGAAGGCACCGTAGTCGGTCAGGTTCTTGACCACACCCTCCATCACCTTGCCCTCTTCCAGCTCCTTGAGGGTCACTTCCCTCTGGCTGGCGCGCTCCTCCTCGAGCAGGACACGGCGTGACAGAACGATGTTGCCGCGACGCTTGTTGAGCTTGATGATCTTGAACTGGTAGGTCTCGCCGATCAGCTTGTCGAGGTTGCGCACGGGGCGCAGGTCTACCTGGGACCCGGGCAGGAAGGCGTGCACGCCGATATCGACGGTCAACCCCCCCTTGATCCGGGAAGCGATCCGGCCTTCGACCACGGCCCCCTCCTCGAGGGTTGCCCAGACCTTCTGCCGGTCCGCCTTTTCCTTCGACAGGCTGATCAGGCCGGAATCATTCTCGGTGCTTTCGATCATGACATCGAAAGTGTCACCGACCTTGATATTGACTTCACCGTCTTCACCGGCAAATTCGCTGGCGTTGATAACGCCTTCCGACTTGCCGCCGACATCGACGATGACAGAATCGGAGTTGATCTGGACAACGGTTCCCTGCACGACGTTGCCGCGCCGGATCTCCTTGTCCTTGAGGCTTTCCTCGAAGAGCTGGGCAAAGTCTTCCATCTCTTCGGTTTCTTCAACCTCTTCGTTTTCGAGCAGTTCGTCTTTCTGGTTGGTCAGTTCGTTGTTGTCCACCATTAACCCAATTACCCCCTGGAATTTTTCTGCCGGCTGGCAGCCCGGCCGGAGTCTGTCCTCCACCCGGAAATCGTGAAATTAGCACAGCACCCGGCAAAAGACAAATAGAATTCGACTCGCGGGCAAAGTGACAGCGGTGAGAAAAAGGAACGGGAAAACGCGGACCTTGCCGGACCGCCGTTCGGGGTCAGGCCGTCAGGGCACCGACACGCTCCAGCACCTGTTCGATCAGCCAGTCGGGCGTCGAGGCCCCGGCCGTAATGCCGATGCGATCAGCGCCCCTGAACCAGTCGGGATCCAGGTCGTCGGCGGTCTCCACATGGTGAGTGTTTGGCTGGATGTCGCGGCAGATCTGCGCCAGCCTGGAGGTATTGGCACTGTTGTAACCACCAATTACCAGCATCAGGCTGACTTGACCGGCAATCTTGCGGGCTTCCTTCTGGCGCACCGAAGTGGCGTTGCAGATGGTGTTGTAGACGCGCAGTTCGCGGGCGTGCTTCAGGCAGACATCGACGATCTGGCGGAAGTTGTCGAAGGACTGGGTGGTCTGGGCGATGATCGCCAGGCGGGAAAACTTGCCGAGCGAGGCCGCCTCGTCGGCATTGGCAACAACCGACACTTGTCCATGGGCGCCATAGGAGACAATCCCCTGCACTTCCGGGTGCTCCGCTTCACCGACGACAACCAGGTGGTAGCCCTCGTCACTCAGGCTGGCGGCATATTCCTGGGCTTTTTTGACAAAGGGACATGTGGCATCGACAACCCGGACCTTCTTTTCGGCCAGGGCGGCCATTTCGCCCGAGGTCACACCATGGGAACGAACAATCACCGCCTCCTCGACAACCTCGTCAGGATGGTCGACCACACGCACCCCCTTCTCCTCGAGGCGGCGAACCAGCTGGGGGGAGTGAATGATCGGCCCGAGCGAGGCCAGAGAGGCTTCGGTATCCGCCGATTCGAAGGCCATGCTGGTGGCCCGCTTGACTCCGAAACAGAAACCGGCACTTTTGGCCAGCAGTATTTCAGCCATGTTCCATCAGCCCTTTCGTGCCGCCCCGGTGTCTCGCCGTTTTCGCAGCGTCCGGTCGACTTCGTCGAGCAGGAGACGAACAACCTGGTCGACATCGAGCATTCCACTGTCGATGTCGACGGCACCGTCAGGCCTCACCAGGGGGGCCTCTTCCCTTTCCATGTCGACCCGATCGCGTTCGACAACCTCGCGCACCGTCTGCTCCAGGTCGACCTCGACCCCCTTTTCCTTCAGTTCCAGCCAGCGTCGGCGACCCCGCTCCCGGGCCGAGGCATGCAGAAAGACCTTCAGGTCGGCATCCGGAAAGACAACCGTACCGATATCGCGCCCCTCTAGAACGACGCCGCCGTCGCGCCCAAGCCGCCGCTGCAATGTCACCATGGCGCGCCGGACCGCCGGCACCGCCGCCACCAGCGGGGTCAGACGACTGATCTCGGGGGTGCGGATCGCCATGGAGACATCCTCGCCATCGAGCATAACCCGCAGCCCCCCCCGCGGGTCAACCTCGAGCCGGATGTCGATACGGTCACACAATTCCTCCAGGGCCGTGTGGTTCTCCGGGTCGATGCCGGCTCGATGGGCCGCCAGGGCAACGGAGCGGTACATGGCTCCGGTATCGATATTCAGGTAGCCGAGACGCTCGGCCAGCAGACGGCTGGCAGTGCTCTTGCCCGCGCCGGAGGGCCCGTCGATGGCAATTATCAGTTTTTTCCTGTCCGTCATTGCACAACCGAATGGAGCAGGGGCCAGAAATTCGGGAACGAGGTGGCGGTGCAGCCGGTATCGCGGATAGTGACGGGACCGCTGGCGCGCAAGGCGGCGACGGCCATGCTCATGGCGATGCGGTGATCCCCCCAGGATTCGACCTGGCCACCTGACAGAGCTTCGCCCCCTTCGATCACCATGCCGTCTTCGAAGGCCTCGACCCGGGCTCCCAGTTTCCCCAGTTCGCTGACCATGGCGGCAATTCGGTCGGTCTCCTTGACTCGCAGTTCACGGGCTTCGGTGATACGGGTCGTCCCTTCGGCAAAGGCTGCGGCGACACTGACCACCGGCATTTCGTCGATAGCGCGCGGGATCAGCTCGCCACCGATATCGATCCCCTTCAGGTCGCTGTGGCGCACCAGCAGGTCAGCCACGGGTTCTCCGGATTGTTCCCTGGTGTCAAGCAGATCAATCCGCCCCCCCATGGCACGCAGGATGTCGATAATGCCGCTACGGGTCGGGTTGACGCCGACATTGCGGATCAGCAGTTCGCTACCGGGAACAACCAGGGCTGCCACGAGGAAAAAGGCCGCAGAGGAGATATCCCCGGGCACATCGATTTCGCCACCGGCAAGACGCGGCCGCGGCTCGATGCGCACACCGCCCGTGAACCTCTCAATTCTTGCACCGAAATGGTTGAGCATCCGCTCGCTGTGGTCGCGTGACAGGTGCGGCTCGGTCACTTCAACCGGGCCGTCGGCATAGAGCCCGGCGAGCAACAGCGCCGATTTAACCTGTGCACTGGCCACCGGCGAATTCCAGGTGAAGGCCCTGAGAGGGCCGCCAGATATGGCCAGAGGCGCCTTTTCGCCTCCTTCCCGGCCGTCGATGCGAGCCCCCATCGCCCTCAGGGGCACGGTGACGCGGCGCATGGGCCGACGGCGCAGGTACTGGTCGCCGGTCAGCACGCTGAAAAACGACTGACCGCTCAAAAGCCCGGTCATAAGGCGCATGGTTGTACCGGAATTGCCGCAGTCGAGGACGTCGGCCGGTTCCCGCAGCCCATCGAGTCCGACACCGTCGATGTCCAGGACGCCACCCTCCTGCTCAGTGATGGGAACGCCCATGGCACGAAAGGCATTGAGCGTGGCATGGTTGTCTTCGCCGTGCAGAAAGCCGGTAACCCGGGTACGGCCCTCGGCCAGGGCGCCGAGCATGATGGAGCGATGGGAAATGGACTTGTCGCCGGGGACGCTCATTTCGCCCCGCACGCAGCCGGCCGGTTCGATGATCTGGTTTTGTGACATGCCAAATTTCCTAGAGAATGCCGTCTCTTAACGTCTTGGAATTGAGAAAAAACTCGAACAATTTCTGGCCGTCCCCCGCGGCAATGTCCTCCTTGAGTTCGCCGAGGAAGGACTCGTAGCGCTCGATCATTTCCAGCAGCGCCGTGCGGTTGGCCAAGGCAATATCGCGCCACATGGTCGGATCGGAGGAGGCGATGCGGGTGAAGTCGCGGAAGCCCCCGGCGGAATACTCGAGAATATTCTCCTCGAAATGATCGTAGGAACCGACGGCGTTGACCAGCGAATAGGCGATCATGTGCGGCAGGTGGCTGATGGCGGCCAGAATCCGGTCGTGCTTGTCGGCGTCCATGACGACGACCTCGCTGCCGGCAACCTGCCACATGAGCCTGACTTTCTCCAGGGCTTCGACAGGCGTCCGGTAGGTGGGCGTCAGAATACAGCGGCGATCCCGATAGAGGGTGGCAAAGGCGGCCGAAGCGCCGCTCTTTTCGGTCCCGGCAATCGGGTGTCCGGGAACGAAGGCGATGCCCTCGGGGACCAGAGGCTCGATGGCTTCGATAACGGCGCCCTTGACACTGCCGCCGTCGGTCAGGATCGATCCCGGCTTCATGGCAGGCAGAACCTGGGATGCTATGACACCGAGGCTGTTGACCGGCGTGGCCAGAAAGACCACATCGGCATCACGCACGCCTTCGACCGGGTCGCGGCTGATGCGGTCGACAACGCCGAGCTCGAGTGCCAGGTTCAGGTTGGGAAGCCCCCGACCGATGCCGAGAACTTCGCCGACGGCGCCGGCTTGTTTAAGGGCCAGGGCAAGGCTGCCGCCGATCAGGCCGACGCCGACAACAGCGAGACGGTCGATATGGAACGCGGCGGCCATCACATGATCCTCGGATAGGAGCCGAGCACCTTGAGGAACTGGCAGTAGTCGCCCAGGTCGCTGATCGCCGCGGCGACAGGATCATCCTCGATATGGCCTTCGAGGTCGAGGAAGAAGATGTACTCCCAAGCTTTTTTTCGCAGCGGCCGGCTCTCGATCTTGCACAGGTTGATGCCGCGGCTGCTGAAGGGCTGCAGCATGCGGTAAAGGATACCCGGCTCATCCTTGACGCTGAACATCAGCGAGGTCTTGTCCCTGCCGCTGCGCGGCGGCGTGTTGTGTCCAACCACCAGGAACCGGGTGAAGTTGTTGGGGTTGTCTTCGATTTTCTTCTTGACCACCTTCAGACCGTACAGATTGCCGGCCTGTTCGCTGGCTATGGCGGCGGCACTGTCATCCTCCGCCACGACCTGCGCGGCCAGGGCGGTGCTGGCAACATCGACCAGAGGCACACCGGGCAGGTTTTCCTCGAGCCACCCCCGGCACTGCGCCAGGGCCTGCGGATGGGAAACCACCTTGCGGATATCGCGCAGATCACCCGATTTCGAAAGCAGGTCGTGAGAGATTTCCAGCAGGATTTCGGCAATGATGTGCAGCCGGGAATCGAGAAACATGTCGAGGGTATGATTGACGATGCCCTCGTTGGAATTTTCCACCGGAACAACGCCGTAATGGGCCCGTTTGCGCTCGACCTCCTCGAACACGGCCGGAATGCTTTTCTGCGGCACCAGCCGGGCGGAGTGCCCGAACTGCTGCATGGCGGCGACGTGGGTGAAGGTCGCCTGGGGGCCGAGGAAGGCGACTTTCATCGGCTCCTCGAGCGAAAGGGAGGCACTGATGATCTCGCGGAAGACTCTTTTGACCCCTTCCCGGGGAAAGGGACCGGGATTTCCGGCGGTCAGCCGGTCGAAGATCGCCTTCTCCCGGCTCGGAACGTAAAAGTCGGCACTGGCCCCCTTCTTGGCTTTTCCGACCTCGATGACGACTTTGGCGCGCTCGTTGAGCAGTTCGAGAATGCGGTCGTCGATGGCATCGATGCGGGCCCGCAGCCCCTGGAGCAGATCCTTGTCCATGATTCCCTTTCCTCCGCGGAAGTGGAAGGAAACATTAGCCGATTGCCCTGCAAAAAGCAAACGCCAGCCGCCCGGTTGCATACGACGGAAAAGAGGTTTGACGGCGCTGGCCACAGGCCCTGACAACCCTCTTCGGCTTGATTTCCCCGGGGGGTGTTCGTACACTGCCGTTCACACCAGCAATGCGACCATCAAGGAGAGACCCCCCATGCCGATCGCAGACAAGATCCAGAGTTTTATCGACCGCGCATCCTGGATTCGCAAGATGTTCGAGGAAGGCGCCCGCTTGAGGGAGGAATTCGGCGCCGAGAACGTCTACGATTTCACCCTCGGCAATCCAACCGTCGAGCCGCCCCCCGCCTTTCACGAGCAGCTTCGCCGGCTCGCCGCCAACCCCGAGCCCGGCATGCATCGCTACATGCCCAATGCCGGCTACCCGGAAACCCGCCGGGCCGTCGCCGAGCGCCTGAGCAGGGAATCTGGGCTCGAAGTCAGTGCCGAACAGGTGGTCATGACCTGTGGCGCCGGCGGCGCTCTCAACGTTGTCCTGAAAACCCTGATCAACCCCGGCGACGAAGTCATCATTCTCAACCCCTATTTCGTCGAGTACAAATTCTACATCGACAATCACGGCGGGGTGCCGGTCGAAGTGAGTACCAGGGCCGACTTCCAACTCGACCTGGAGGCGGTCGCTGCCGCCGTCACGCCCAAAACCTGCGCCGTGATCGTCAACTCCCCCAACAATCCGACGCGGGTAATCTACCCGGCCGATGACCTCAGGG
>RFIO01000173.1 GCA_003695205.1 Deltaproteobacteria bacterium | reverse complement strand
TCCGTTTTGAAGCGGCCACCCAGCACAACCGCATCTACCTGTCGCCCCCGGCTCCGCTGCCGGCGGCATCCACCACCAACCGCCGGCTCAGGCTGGAAAAGAACCACGACGACGCCGGCGTGAACCGGGCCATAACCGAGGCCGACCGCCTGCTGCTGCGCTGGCAGGGGCGCGACAACCGGCTGGTTCTCGGCCGTCAGGCCATCGGCTTCGGTCGTGTTCTGCTCTTTTCGCCCCTCGATGTCATCGCCCCCTTCGCTCCGGACGCCATCGATACCAGCTACAGACCGGGTGTCGATGCCCTTCGTTTCAGCCACTATCTCGACCGCGGAGGCGAAATCGGCCTCTACGCCGTCTGGGGGGATGAATCACGCCACAACAGCCAGCTGGCCAGCTTCGACGGCCGCCTCGGATCCGTCGATCTGCTGGTTCTGGCCGGCAGCCTGCGTGATCGGCCCATGGCCGGGTTCGGGCTGGCCGGCGATCTTGGCGGTCTCGGCTGGCGGCTTGAGGCAACCGGCTACCGCGGTACCCGCATCGGGCAACCGGGAGGCGATCTCGACAGGCACATCGTCATGGGCGCGCTTGAACTGATGTATCGCTTTGAAGGTGACATCACCCTGGTCATGGAACTGCTGCACAATGGCGCCGGCCGCAGCAATCCGGCTGTGGCCCCGCGCGTTCGGACCTCGGCCTTCATCACCGAGGGGATGACCTTCTTCACCGGACGCAACGAGCTGCTTTTGGCGCCATCCTGGCAGGTTCATCCACTGGTCGAGACCAGCCTGCTCGCCATCGTCAACCTCGACGATCATTCCTGGCAGCTGCGGCCGCTGGCGGCTGTTTCACTGGCCGACAATGTCGAGCTGCAGCTGTTCGCCTCCTTCTTCGGCGGCCGTTCGCCGCGCCCCGGTCCGGCCCCCGGCCTGACCGTGGCCCGGAGTGAATTCGGCGGTCGGGGCGTCAGCTTCGGCAGCTTCTTCTCCTTGCATTTCTAACCCGGGGAGGGTGACAGGCTACGGCACCCGGGTGCCGGAAGATGACCAATTCCCCGGACCAACCGAAGCGCGACACCCCGTTTCGGCCATCCCACGCGGCAGCGGCGGAATGGCTTGAATTTTGCTGACTTATGGGGGATTATCACCGGGGGAATCTGCCCATCCCCCTGCTATTCATTTTTTTTGCCAAAAGGAGACAGATCATGAGAATGGTTGCAGCCCTGTTC